>CALDHY010000019.1 GCA_937901445.1 uncultured Selenomonadales bacterium | reverse complement strand
TTTTCTTTGGTACTTTCTTTTTGCGGAAAAAAGAAAGTACATTTAAAAAATAAAAAATAAAAAATTAAGAAATACCGGTTGTCATGAAGAAGAGAATGCAAAGGAAAGGAATAAAGAATTTAATAACCATCAAAACGACAATATCAAAATAAGAATCTTTGTGAGTTAAGCCGCAAATTGCAAGCAAAGTTACAAGCGCGCCCGCGTGCGGTACGGGGTCAATTCCAATAGAAGAAATTGCAATGATTCTGTGCAACGCCTCAAGCGGTATACCTTGCGCCAATGACATTTGCGCCCATTGATCGCCGAGCATTGAAAGTGCGATAGTCAAGCCGCCGGATGCCGAACCTGTAATTGCGCCCATTATGTTTGTAGTTACAACGGCTGAAACTAAAGGTCCCGCGCTGTCTCCAATTCCTATCAAAATTTCTTTTATTGGCAGAAATCCCGGCATCAGTACCATAACGCTGCCGAATGCAAATCCCGACGCAACATTTAAAACAGCCGCGCAACTTGACGCCGCGCCGTAGTTTATTGTTTCCAAAAATTTTTCCTTGCTTTTATGAAATTTTCTGCGTCCAATGTAAGCCGCCGCAATACTGCTCAAAACTAACGCTACACTGATTGACCAAATAGAATTGACCTTGCTGACACTTGCCGCCAATAAAGTTAAATTCAACGGCGCAAAAGCTTCTAAAATGTGTTCATCCCAGTGGAAGCCGCTTTCAAAATTGAACGGGTTGCTCAAAATTATATTTATCACGATAACCATTAAAAGCGGAATTGTAGCCATTTGCCACGAAGGTAAAAGCCGGTCGCGCCTTTGTTTCGGGGCAACTTCGCCGCCGTAACCTTCGCCCTTAGACTGCAAAGACTTTGCACGGAATGTAAGCCACGCCATACTTGCGCCCAAAAATAAAAGCGTTGCAAACAATCCTATTCCTACGCCCGCCCAAGTCGAAGTCCCAAAAAATGCTGAAGGTATAATATTTTGAATTTGCGGAGTGCCGGGAAGTGCAACCATTGCAAATGAAAATATCCCCATCCATAAAGTAGCCGGTAAAAGCCTTTTTGGAATATCAGCCTTGCGAAAAATTTCCGCGCCGAACGGGTACATTACAAACGCTACAACAAAGACACTCAAGCCGCCGTAAGTCAACGCCGCGCAACCTAAAATTACTGCAAGCACTGCCTGTTTTTCGCCCAGCACGTCCATAATTTTTCCGGCTATTGCTGAAGCAAGCCCGCCCTTTTCCATAAGCCGCGCAAATACCGCACCGAATAAAAAGACGGGATAATAAGTTTTCGTATACTCGGCAAAACGTGTCATATAAATTTCGGTGTAAATCGGCATTATTCCAAAATGACTGAACAACGCCGCCAACATAGCAAAAAAAGGCGCAATTAAAATTATCGACCAGCCGCGATATGCAAAAAGCATTAATCCGACAATCGCCACGCCTATACAAAAAGTTTCCACTTGCAAAGACCACCTTAAAAAAATTCTCCCTGCCTGCTCCAACATTTCAAAAATTTTATTTTATCTGCTACAGATTTTCTTAAATTTGCCCCCTTTCCTGAATTTTTATTTTGGTAATGTATTTAAAATTTTGTTGACGTTTCTAAAAATCGATTCTAAGGCGTCCGGAATCGCCTGTAAGCCGCCTTCAGATACTTTTAGAGGAATTTATACCTAAAAAATTAAACCTTGCTTAAAACTAAATCCAGCGCGTTTAAAACGTCGTCAACATTTTCTTTCGTAATGACAAGCGGCGGCTGAAAAGCCATAACATTTCGACCAACGCCGCCTTTGCCAATGATAAAGCCGTTGTCTTTCAAAATTTCCAAAACTTTATCCAATTCTTGAGGCGCGGGCGATTTATCGGCGTGAACAAATTCTGCGCCAATCATTAAACCAATACCGCGCACGTCGCCTATTATCGGATATTTTTTTTGAAGATTTTCAAGCCCGCTTTTAAGTTGTTCGCCGCGCAGTTTTGCATTTTCCAACAAATTATTTTCAGCAATATAATCTAAGACTGCAAGACCCGCCGTCGAAGAAACAGGGTTACCGCCCAAAGTTGACGCGCCGGGACGTGTATAAGTATCAGCAATTTCAGCCGTCGAAATAAACGCGCTTATTGGTTGCCCGTTGCCAAGAGCCTTTGCCACGCTCATAATATCCGGCACAACGTCAAAGTTTTCAATCGCAAACATTTTACCGGTACGCGCAAATCCCGTTTGTACTTCGTCATCAATCAACAACGCGCCGTATTTTTTCAGAATTTCTTTGACGCGCTTAAAATAATTTTTCGGCGGTACAACAATTCCGGCGTTGCCTTGAATAGGCTCGGCGATTAACGCGGCGGGTTTACCGCTTGTTGCAGTTTGAATAATCGTTTCAATTTTATTGGCGCATTCCAAATCGCAGTCGGGATATTTTTTGCCGAGCGGGCAGCGATAACAATAAGGATTGGGCGCAAAATGTATCCCGCCGACAGGATTGGGGTCCGTGCGCCACATTCCAATTCCCGTTAAACTCATTGTTAATTTTGTGCGCCCGTGCAAGCCGTTTTGAAGGGCAATAAATTCTGAACTCTTTGTATAAATCGACGCCAATAAAAGCGAGCCTTCATTTGCCTCTGTACCTGTTGAACAGAAAAAACTTTTTTGTAAGTTGCCGGGCGTAATTTCAGCTAATTTTTCGGCAAGGTTTACAAAATTTTCGGTAAGATAAATATTGCAGACGTGTTGAAGTTTTTGAATCTGCGCGATGATTTTTTCAGTAATGAAAGGGTTGCAGTGCCCGCAATTTATGACAGAAACACCGGCGTACATATCGAGATATTTTTTGCCTTCGCTGTCAAACAGATATTGCATTTGCCCGCGCACAAATTCAGGCGGATTGAAATAAAAGTGCCCTAAACACGGCATAATAAATTTTTTCTTTTTATCAAGGACGCCCTGCGCCCCAATGTAATTTTCCATTTAGTTTGCCTCTTTTTCTGCAGTTTCTGCATCTTCGTCAGGATCGGGAATTTCGATAGTTGGTGTTTCAGAATGTTCCTCAATCATAAGAATTTTATTTTCAATGACGTTGTAGCGGACGTGCGAATAGATTTTATTTTTTTTGACTTTCAAGCCGTCAGCAAGTTGTAAATCTTTTTCCGGTTTAATTTGAACGTTGTTATAAAAGTCAACGATTTTTTCACTCCAGTTAAAAACCGCTGTATCTGAAGTTACGCTAAGAATTTTTTTGCTGTTGAAATTAACATTGCCTATAACTTCAGCAGTTTTGGTTTTCCACTGCAAATAGGCGCGGTCGCAGCTGAAAGTTTCTTTATCGTGCGTCAAATTTACTTTGCCTTCAGCCCAGCATTTTTGAGTTAAGACGTTGACTTTTGCCTCATCGGCGTTAATGGTTGCCTTGTGTCCGTGATTGTTTATGACAACATGGACATTATCTTTCAAAACGTAGTAGCCCTTGAAAATGTCAAAGTAAGTTTCGCCCGCCTTAATTTCCGGCATATCCGCAAAACTTTTTGACGGCACTAACACTATCAACAAAATTATCAAGGGTAAAATTTTCAGCAGTTTCATTTTAAGTCACCTCTTTTTTAGAAATTATTTTTTTTATTTTGACAAGTCGGCTTTTCTTTCTTTAAAAGAAATAAAAGCCTGGCAAAAGAAAGAATCGTCGCCCGCACATGCGCTTTGCGTTTTCGTACGCTCAAACTATTCTAAACGTCCGCGTTTTACGTTTTCGCACGCTCCAATAAGCGGCGCGTCTGCGCGGTTGCTGGGCGACCTTTCCCCTAATCCTTAACCTTAGCCCCTATTTAAAAATCTGCGGCAGAAAATCTGCAATGTCAATCGTAATAGGCATAAAGTACAAGCCGCCGTTCGTACTAGAAATAAAATCAATAACTTTGTGCGAAAAGTCAACATTCCAATTCATTGTCGGCTGAAAATCTTTTGGGAAAACGGCTTTATCTTTGCGCTCCCAGTAACCTTTTGAACGCGCGCTTAAAACCGGCGAAACGCCCCAATAAACGTCAATTCCGTCCAATAAATCTGCGTACATTTCCAAAAAGCGCATATCAAAAAACGGTTGAGTAAAAAGCCCTGCCGCGCCCGCTTGCATTTTTCTTTCAACTTTGTACAATTCCTCACGAATACCGCTGCGGTACTGGTCAATTCCCGCGTAAACTTTGACGCCCGGCAATTCCTCACGAAATTTTCTTATTACGTCGATTGATTCGGTCGGGTAAACAGTGCGGAGCATATCTTGCGGCGGGTCGCCCGCAATTACCAAAACTTCAGTAATATTAAATTTCTCAAAAGTTTCTTTCATTGGCAACGGCTTAGTTAAATCTATATCCATTGCGCGGACGTGCGGGATTGTTGCAAGGCGCGGCTGTGTAATTTTTGCCGCCTCCCACGGGCGAATTTCGCAACGCATTATGTCCGGAATGTTTACGCAGTCTACCTGCGAATATTTTTTCAATACTTCAACGTCGCGCAGGACGCCTTCTTCACTGTGCGGAACAATTTCTACAGCTATTCTTCCCATAACAATTTCTCCTTTCCTTTGAACGCCGCTATTATATCAGATTTGTTTTAAAATTACATTAGCGCAGGATTTTTTATTTAATTTCCGAATTAAAATATAAAGGAGTGCGATTCTATGAATGAAGATTTTCAATACGACAGAATAAAGGACGGCGTAAAAATTTTTAAATATACCGGCGCGGCTGAAAATGTTACAATTCCTGCAACGATTGATAATTTGCCCGTCACTGAAATTGGCAACAAGGCTTTTTTCGGTTGCGGCGCACTTAAAACGATTGATATTCCGGATTCTGTAAAAATTATTGCAGAGGACGCCTTTGAAGATTGCGAAAATCTTGTATTGAATATTTCGTTTTCGGCTGAATTCAAACTTGGAAATATTTTTATCAAGCCAAAATTTATTCCAACGGTAAAACCTACTGATGCTAAAAAATTTGAGTACACGATAATTGGAAACAGAGTCAGAATCGACAAATACAAATATAAAGACAAAGATACTGCAGTAGCAATTCCTGCACTTATTAAAAATTTACCTGTTACAGAAATTGGCGATTGGGCTTTTTCGAGTTGTGAAAATCTAACTGAAATTTACATTCCTGATTCTGTTACAAGAATTGGTGAACATTGTTTTAGTTTTTGCCGTAAATTGATAAAAGTTAATATTCCCGATGGTGTAAAAGAAATTGAAGAGGATACTTTTTTGGGTTGCGATAGCTTAACTGAAATTTGTATCCCTGATTCTGTAACCTACATTGCCTATTTAGCTTTTGCTGATTGCACTTCACTTCGATTAATTAATTTGCCACAGTATGTTAAAATTGACAACGTAGCTTTTTATAATTGTCCTGCCAAAATTATTTGCCGTGATAAAAAATAGGAGTTGATTTTATGATTGAACGTTACACTTTGCCGGAAATGGGAAAAATTTGGTCGCTTGAAAATGAATGGCGCACGATTTTAAATGTGGAGCTTGCCGCCTGCGATGCAATGGCTGAACTCGGCGAAATTCCAGCCGCAGCCGCTAAAAATATTCGTGCAAAGGCAAATTTCACTGTCGAACGTATCAAAGAAATTGAGGCAGTAACTGACCATGACATTATTGCTTTTTTAACTTGCGTTGCCGAATACGTCGGCGAAGATTCAAAGTACATTCACAAGGGCTTGACTTCTTCAGACGTCAAAGATACGGCGTACTGTCTTATGATGAAACAAGCCGCCGAAATTATTTTGGACGATTTAAAAAAGTTCAATGAAGTTTTACGCCGCCGCGCAGTTGAATTTAAACATACGCCTTGCATTGGGCGCACGCACGGTATACACGCCGAGCCGATGACTTTTGGCTTAAAACTTTTACTTTGGAGCGCGGAAATTGAACGTGATATTGAGCGCGTCGAACACGCAAAAAAAATTGTTTCTGTTGGAAAATTAAGCGGCGCGGTAGGCACTTACTCAAATATCAATCCCAAAATTGAAGAACTTGTTTGTAAAAAATTGGAACTTGAACCTGTAAAACTTGCAACTCAAGTTATTCAACGCGACCGCCATGCAGAATTTGTTACAACTTTGGCGATTGTTGCAAGTACGCTTGAAAAAATTGCAACCGAAATCAGAAATTTGCAACGCACGGATATTAGAGAAGCTGAAGAATATTTTCAACCGGGGCAAAAAGGCTCCTCCGCAATGCCGCACAAACGCAACCCTATTAACTGCGAGCGCGTGGCAGGAATGGCGCGGCTTGTTCGTGGTAATGCAGTTGCCGCAATGGAAGATATTACACTTTGGCACGAGCGGGATATTTCACATTCAAGCGTTGAGCGCGTCATTTTACCGGACGCCACAATTAACGTTGACTACTGCACGAAAAAAATTACAAAAATTATCGACAAGCTTTTGGTTTATCCCGAAAAAATGTTACACAATCTGAATCGTACCGGCGGCTTAATTTACAGTCAAAGAATTATGCTTGCCGTTGTTTCAAAGGGAGTCCTGCGCGAGGACGCTTATAAATGGGTACAACGCAACGCAATGAAACGTTGGCTTGAGGGCGAAGACTTCCGCACAAATATTGAAAATGACGAAGATATTAAAAAATATTTGACGAAGGCGGAAATTGACGAATGCTTTAATTACGAATGGTTTTTGCGCAATGTTGATATGATTTTTGAAAGGTTTGGACTGTGAGGAGATTTTATGAACATTGAACTTGTACCACTTCAAGAAAATGAAAAGGAACGCTTTATAAAAGAAATTCAAGCGGCGTTTAAAAAGGCAGTAGTTGAAGAATTTGGCGACAACGGCGAAGAAATTATTCCCCGTGAAGATGTAATAAATTCTTTCAACGCAGCAGGCGCGGAAAGTTACAACATAATCTGCAACGGCGAAATTGTCGGCGGCGCGGTTTTAAAAATTAATCCCGTTACAAAAATTAATGAATTGCAGTTACTGTACATTAAACTTGGCAATCATTCAAAAGGATTGGGGGCGGCGGCGTGGCAAGCTATTGAAAAACTTCATCCCGAAACTAAAATTTGGGAAACTTTCACGCCATATTTTGAAAAACGCAACATTCATTTTTATGTTAATCGTTGCGGCTTTAAAATTATCGAATTTTACGGTCCACAACACCCGTTGCCGTGTCCTCCAAATCCTGCAAATACACCGCCAGATATGGAATATTTTTTCAGATTTGAAAAGGATATGACGGCGGCGCAACAGAATATTTAACAAAAAGGAGATGTTTTTATGAATACCAGAACCCACGAAATTATCAGGGAATATATTGACGTGTTGACTTATCAAGCGATTAACCGCGAATTGACTTGGGAAACTTCAGCCGGCGATATGGATATTCGCTATTCTATTAACGATATGCAGGGCAACCAACTTTTGGGCGTGTCGCGCAGCTTGCTTTTCTCCAGCGGCAAAGTTGAACTTACCATTCAAGGCGAAACTTTCAAAACTGCCAACACCGGTATTATTGACCGCGTCGAAAAACTTTTCAGAATCATTAACTACACCAAAAAAGACAACGTCATTAAAGACAGCACTATTAAATTTATGCGCAAATATATCGCCGAGCATAAGTAGTGGTTAGTGGTTAGTGGTTAGGGAAAGATATTTGGGCGGTACAGAATCTGTAAGCCAAACGCCGTTGGCAGATTGAAAAAATTTGTAGCCGTCATCGTACATTTGCCGCGCAGAAATTTTAAAAATCACGGCGTTACCAACGCGGCGGGCGGCAACTTTTTTTGCAGTTTCAATATCGCCGCTCAAATGAACGTGCAAGCGATTCATTTTCAAAAGTCCTCGCGCAGATATTGATTTTAAATTTTTTTCAAGCGTGCCGTGATACAAAATTTCGGGCGGGATTTTTTCGGTAAGTTCAACGTCAACTTTTACAGAGTGTCCTTGATTTGCACGAATTTTAGTTTTGTCTTCGTTGAAAGAAAAGCGTTGCTTGTCATTTTCAGCTACAACTTTTTCAAGCGTTGCCATATCGATTTTCATACCGCGCAAAATTTCCGGTACATTCGCCCAGCCGTTGCTGTCAAGTTTTATGTTGACAGTTTCCGGCTTGTGTCGAAGTACCAGCGAAAGAAATTTACTCAACTTTTTAATATCCATAATAACACCTTTTTTCTGGGGAAATAGGGAAAAAGGAATAAAGGGAAAAATTTTCTAATCCCTATTCCCTGAAAATCGACCGAAGGGAGATTTTCTAATGGATTGTATCTTTTGTAAAATTGCCAATAAAGAAATTGACTCAAAATTAATTTACGAAGATGAAAGCGTTGTTGCCTTCCGTGATTTAAATCCTCAAGCCCCGCAACACATTTTAATCGTTCCAAAAAAGCACGTTGCAAATATTACCGAGCTTGACGACAAAAATTTAGCCGCGCACATTTTTACTGAAGTTGTACCGAAAATCGCCGCTGAAGTTGGCGTAGATAAAAGCGGCTTCAGACTTGTAATTAATACCGGCGAAGAGGGCGGGCAAACCGTAAATCATTTGCACGTTCACTTAATCGGCGGGCGCAAAATGACTTGGCCTCCGGGTTAATTCTTAGATTCTAAACTTTCAAGACTTAAAATCATTTGTCCGAGTAAAACGTACTCCTGCATTTCTTCATCGCGCAGGTACACAAATTCGGGCAAATATTTTTTTGGAATAAATTCAGCAACTTTATCTTTAACTTTTTCAATATCAGGCGTCATTGCACTTCGCAGGCAAATTAAATCGGGGTCAACTACAGAAATTCCGGCGCGTATTTCAAAAGCCACGCCGTCCAAGACTTTTTCCAAATCTGTCATAATGTGCGCGTCCCAATCTTCCTTTGAAACAAAACTTTCAGTTGCGTAGCGAATTTCGCCCGCCATATTGTGCGCGCCGTCAAAAACTTTGCCGTTTAAAACCATTCCCAAGCCGCTTGCTCTGTAGCCGTAAGGACGCGATACAAACATAATATTTTCGTATTTATCCTGTTGGACGTAATAACCGAGCGCGGCAGATTTTAAATTATTAGTAATTGTAACCGGCACTTTATATTTTTCTTCCAACAATTTTTGTAAATTAATATCCGGCGAAATAAACTGCTCCAATTCTACGTGTCCGTTGCGAATCGTGCCGCCGGTTGAAATTCCTATGGCGTCAAATTTTTGAAAACGACAAGAAACAGTATCCAAAATATCGCTTAAATCGTTAATGTAGTTGAGTTTATTTTTTATAACGGTTTCTTCAACAAGCGGTTCGCCCTTTTCATAAAGGCGGTAAGCAATTCGACTTTGCGCGTTGCTGGGCATAATTGTGATTGATAAAATTCTGGCGTCGCTTTTAATTCCCTTGCGAACTTTTGCAATAACGCGCTCGGCGGCGGTCTTTTTCCAACTTTCCAATTCTGCGCGAATAAACTTTAACATTTCGGCTGAAT
Organism: uncultured Selenomonadales bacterium; assembly: GCA_937901445.1. Classification (GTDB taxonomy): domain Bacteria; phylum Bacillota; class Negativicutes; order Selenomonadales; family Selenomonadaceae; genus Quinella. The sequence continues at coordinate 56,037 of CALDHY010000019.1, read as the reverse complement.
CGTAGCTTGCAAAAACTTTTGGCGGGATTTTCAATACAAGCTGATTGTTTAAAACTTCCTGCGCTTTTTTGACTTGATAGGCAATTTGCGGCGCAAGCAAAATTACAGAATAATCGAAGGCAACTTCATAAAGTTTATAAAAAGGCACGGCGTTAAATTCGTAATTCAGCGAAAGTAATTCTGCCGCCTCGTTCAATTTTTCCGCAAAATATCCGGTTGTCATTCCGCCGGTACAGCTTAACAAGATTTTTAACTTTTGCTTAGACTTTAAATCAATGATCGTATCAAGCATTTCAGCAAAAAGTTCTTCGGCGTACGCAAGGTCGCGCAGTTCAAAATGAAGATAAAATTTATTTTCATCGTCCGCCAAATTTGTAACGCTCATTTCGACAATTTTTACTTGAAGTTCATAAAAATTAATGTTGCCGCCGGCGTAGGGCGTTTTAATTTCAATGTTGCCGCCGTTTTCTGTAATTGCACCTTCAGAAAATTTTGTGGCTAAAATTTTCTGCCTAAAGTCATTAAAAATATCACTGCTCATTTTTTCAGCTCCTTACTATCACACTACCCCACTATCAAACTATCACACTACTTGCCGCGCTCCTCCAATGCTTCAAGGCTTAAAATCATTTGCCCCAGTAAAACGTACTCTGCCATTTCTTCATCTTTCATACAGACAAATTCCGGCATATATTCTGAAGGCAAATATTCGTGGATTTTTTCTTTTAATTTTACAAGGTCGGGCGTCATTTCACTGCGAATGCAAACAAGCTCCGGATCAATTACGGCAATTCCTGCGCGAAGTTCGGTAGAAATTTCGTCATAAATCGTGCTCCAGTCAACCAAATTTGCCTCATTAAAAACTTTGCCGCCGACAAGGCTTTTCGTCAAAAATTTAATTTCGCCCGTGATACCGTGCGCGCCTTGAATCATTCTGCCGTTAATCACAATCCCCAAGCCGCTTGCCATAAAATTTTTTGGGCGCGACAAAAATAAAATGTTGTTGAATTTATCCTGTTGCGCGTAGTAGCCCAAAACTGCCGAATTAACGTTGTTTGTAACAGTAACCGGCACCTTGTAGCCGTTTTCAAAAATTTTTTGTAAATCAAGTTCAAGCGCGCCGAAATAATTTAAATTCAGCCGCCCGTTGTGTACAATCCCTGAAATTGCAATTCCTACCGCGTCAAAAGGCACGCAACGATGAGAAACCGTATCCAAAATATCTCGAATATCCCTGTAAGGGTCTAATCTTCCTTTGATAACAACTTCATCTAAAAGCGGCACGCCCTTTTGATAAATTCTGTAGGCAATTCTGGTTTGACTTGCGAAAGGCATAACGGCGATTGATAAAATTTTGGCGTCACTTTTTATTAAACCTGCGCGAACTTTCGCAATAGCGCGCTCCTCAACAGTCTTTGTCCAATTATCAAGTTCAGAGCGAATGAATTTAATCATTTCGGCAGAATCGTAGCTTGCAAAAACTTTCGGCGGGATTTTCAGTACAAGTTTGTTATGTAAAATTTCCTGCGCGTTTTTGAGTTGGTAGGCAATTTGCGGCGCAAGCAGAATCACCGAATAATCAAAGCCGACGTTATAAATTTTGTAGAAAGGCACGGCGTTAAATTCGTAGTCAAGCGAAAGTAATTCTGCCGCCTCGTTTAATTTTTCCGCAAAATATCCGGTTGTCATTCCGCCGGTACAGCTCAATAAAACTTTCAACTTTTGCTTAGACTTTAAGTCAATAATCGTATCAAGCATTTCAGCAAACAAAGTTTCGGCGTATGCAAGGTCGCGCAGTTCAAAATGAAGATAAAATTTATTTTCGTCGTCCGCCAAATTTGTAACTGTCATTTCAACGATTTTTACTTCAAGTTCATAAAGGTTAATGTTGCCGACGGCGTAGGGCGTTTTAATTTCGAGGTTGCCGTCGTTTTCTGTAATTGTACCTTCAGAAAATTTTGTGGCTAAAATTTTTTGCCTAAAGTCATTAAAAATATCTGAACTCATAAAAACGCTCCTTTGTTAAAATTTTTATATCAATAAAAAAAATCCCACAAGTGCGCTTGTATTTTAGTCTGCCAAAAAAAATTCTGAAATCTGCGCGACAGTGGTTTTTATTAAGTCAAGTATTACCAATTTTCAAAGCGGCGATTTTTATTAATTGCGGCAATTCTTTTCATATCGTCCGCCGAAAGTTCAAAATCAAAAACGTTAAAATTTTCCGCAATGTGCGCGGGATTTTTGGAGCCCGGAATTACGATATAGCCCGCCTGCAAGTTCCAGCGAATGACAATTTGTGCAGGAGTTTTTTTATGAAGTTTTGCAATTTCCAGTATTGCAGGATTGCCGAGAATCTTTTCAGTGTTGCCGCGCCCGCCAAAAGGATACCACGATTCAATAACAGTACCGTACCTCTTAAGATATTCTTGAAGTTTAGAATTTTGGTACAGCGGGTGATTTTCATTTTGAATAACGGCGGGGACAATTTCAGCAATACGATTAATTCTTTCAAAATCTGCGGGCGTATAGTAATTTGAAATTCCGATGGAGCGAATTTTTCCGGCTTTAACGGCGCGTTCAAGTGCCTTGTAAACGCCTTCATCGTTTGCGCCGGGCTGATGAATCAACATTAAATCAACGTAGCCGATATTCAGCGCGTCAAGTGAATTGTCAATGGCGGCGTCCGGCTGATTGTAGCTGCCGGGCATAATTTTGCTTGTTACAAAAATTTCTTCCCGCGTTACAAAATTTTCGTTTACAGCGGCTCTGACGCCCGCTCCTACGCCTTTTTCGTTGCCGTAGTATCTTGCAGTATCAATTAATCGAAAACCCGTTTTAAGGGCGTTTAAAACGCAAATTTCGGCTTGTGAATTGTTCAAAGTCCACGTACCAAAACCCAAGCGCGGCATTTTGTACCCGCTGTTCAAAGTTATATCTTTCATTGAAAAATTTTTCTCCCCTGCAACTTTATTTTCGCCGCAACCCGTAAAAATTGAAAAGACGCCCGCCGCCATTAATATTAAAAAATTTCTGCGATTAATCATTGTTTTACTCAATCACGGGAATAAGTAAATAACTGTCATGTTTGCCGCCGGTAAAAATTCTGTGAACGCCTTTATTGTGCGTTGGCGGCGAAGTAACCACTTCAGATGGATCTGCAACTTCAGTGCAATCCCCGCCAAGAATTTTTTCTGTAACTTTTTCGCCGGGATTAAAAGTAAATTTTTCTGCAGGTACGGGAATTTTGGCACTGCCGAAAGGCAATTTGACATTTGCGGGTTTATAAGCTGCGATTGTCAGGCGTAAACTTTCGCCCTTGTGATAAATCATCCCCATTGGCCAAATTCCAATTTCGACGGGTACAACTTCACCGGCTTTAAGTTTTTGTTCACTGTTTCCAACAAGATAAGGTTGCGCGGCAGCAGATTTTTTTTCGTCAAGTTTTCTGCAAGAAACGCGCAGTTGCCCGTTTGCCGAAACTTCACCGAACATATTTTGATTTAAAATTTTGCCGTCCGCCGAAACTTTTTCAACCGTAACTTTTAAATCCATATCGTCATTATCCATTGCCGCAACCCATAAATGCAATTTCATATAGCCGGTAAGTTCAGTTTCTTTGTCAAATGTATGCAGAAAAGTTACGCTTGAGTTATCGCTTTCGCTGTCATATTCGGTGAAAGATTCTTGACGAACTTTTTTACCGAGCGTGTTATTTGTGGCGTCAAGATAAAGTTTTTTATATTTTGTGCGCTTCAAAGGAAATTCATTTTCGGCACGGTTGACAACATCGCCGCCCTCCAAGTCATAAACTGAAAGACGAACTTTTGGCGTATCTTGCCAATTATTTTTTTCGCCCTTCAAGTAAAAATCAAAAAACTTTGTCAAGTCAGCCACATTTTCAGGATTGTAATAATCGTTCCATTCCTGCGTCAAGTGAACTCTAAGCCACTTATCTTTTGAACTGATTTTTCTGTAACCGGCGAAAGTTCCGTAAGTATGCACGGGATTTGTATAACTTGCAACGACGTAAGCGGGAATGTTAATTTTTTCAAGCTGTGCAACTTTATCTTCCCAGTATTCGTTCAAAAAAGGATAGTCCACAATCATTCGAGGCTGATCTTCAAGCAAGCCGTTTTTACTTGCAAAAGTTTCGGCAATAAGTTCAGGAAATTCCGGCGTCAAAATCCCGCCGTTGTGGCTTGTCTCTCTGTAATGATCTGAAAAGCCTTCCCAAGGGGCAATAGCTGCAAGATGAGGCGGACGCTCCGCCGCAATAAACCATTGCGAAACAGTAAGCCACGAATTGCCGCTCATTCCGACTTTTTCATTGCTCCAACTTTGCGCGGCGATCCATTCAACAATATCATAGCCGTCTTCGGCGTATTGTCTGCCCCAATAATTTATATTGCCTTCTGAAGAATACGCCCCGCGAGTGTCAGGGTTTACAACGGCATAACCTTTCGCCACCCAATACGCAGGATCTGCGCCTTCAAAACGTTCAAGCCCTGAAGTTGCATTCAACGGTATTCCTACGCGGTGTGGAATGTCATCAATATGTTGCCCGCCAATTTCTTTGCCGTAAGGACTTATACACAAAATAGCAGGATATTTGCCGCCGTCAACGGGTCTGAAAATATCTGCATAAATTTTCGTACCGTCGCGCAGGGTTATTTCTTTGTCACGTTCAAACAAAATATCACAAGTCAAAGGCATTGCACCTTCACGACGAACAGTACCGGCTTTTAAAATAATCGTTTCCTGCTTAAAGCCTGTGTAACGCGCCCGCACCGAATCAAGCGGCAACGCCTTTCTGTATTTGACGGGAAAATTTTTGCCGGAATAAGTTTTTGTAGGGATAATTTTTTCTTCCGCGCTTGCAGAATTAAAATTGCCGGTACAAAACAGCGCAAAATTCCCCAGCAATGCACAAGTTAAAATTTTTTTCCAATTCATAAATCATCATCCCTAGTCTTTAGCCTTTATTCTTTATCCCCTAGAAACTGCCGCCTGCGCCGCCACCGCCGCCGGAGTGTCCGCCGCCGCCTGAATGACTCATACCGCCGCCGCCATTTCCTGAAGGCTTGGGTCTGCGTTCAACATTTGTGAAAAGGTAAGTATCTTTATTTTTTGTAAATTTGACAGTTTCACGTTTCAAATAATCTGTAGCTTTAACTTCGTGATGAACGTTTGACATTGTCCCCATAAGCCACGAACGCACCATAACGCCAAAAAAAATTCCGCATATAACCGCAACCATCGCCGCCATTGGATTAAAACCGGCTGAAGAATCATAAGCCGCGCCGTTTTGCTCGTAGTACGTCAACATTTTGTCTACCGCGTCAATGTAACTGTTGCACGCGCCGTAATAATCGCCGTCGCGCAGATTAGGCAGTAAAGCGTTTCCAATGTCATTTTCGTTAATTAAATTGTTCATTTTGGAATCAGTTGCAATGTACCATTGGCGACTGTCCATTACAACAAGAAAAATAATCCCGCCGTTTTGCCCGCCGCTGTAATGTTTTCTAAGTAATTCTTGCGCGGCACTTCCAATATCACGGTTGCCAATTGACTTTAAAAACTCCACGCCGATTCTTACGCCGTGCTTTAGCTCAATAGGTGTAATTTTGTTGTTAAGTGATTGAATTTCGCTTTTTGAAAGTGTTTGCGAATTATCAAAAACTGCCGCATCTAATATTCTGTCTTCAAGATTTAAAGCCTTTGTGTCCGGCAGTTCCTCCGGCATTGTGGCGAAAGTTACGCTAAAACTCATTGCCACAAAAAATAAAATCGTCGCGCAGATATTTTTTATCATAACTTCACCGCCTTACAAAAACATACTTGCCAAAACATAAAATACCGGCATTGATACAAGCGCGGCTATCGCAGGATATTTAAAAGCCTTGCCGCTGTCATAGGGCAAAGTCCCTACAACTTTTCCTGTTTGCCCGTTCATCATAAAAGTATACGGCTTGTCATTGTAGCGCGTTGTTAAAATCCATACGGGAACAAGCGCGTAAATAACCTCTCCAACTTCCTTGACAACGGCAGAATTAGCCATATCGACGCTGTTAAAATCTTTTACCGAACTTCTCAAAACGTCAATAGCCGAATTTTCAACTCGTTTATCTGCGCGCGGGGCGCATTCTTCGGCGGCAACGTCATATTTATCAGCAAGGTAGCCGGTCAAATACGCCGTGCTGAAAGGTACAAGGTCAGAATAATTGAATGGCTCGATACTTTCCATATAGGTATCGTCCATTTTTTTTGAACCGTCTGCAGGAATTTTTTCAAAACTCATTTTGGCGGCGCGTTGACAGTTATAAACTTTAGTTTCAATAACAATCATATTTCCGGAATCATAGCGGCGAATTCTTTTAGCTTTAAATTCAGCCTGCGCGTTAATCTTTGAATTGAAAAGCCAAAACGGCACGTACATTGGCTGAATTGCCTCGACGCGGTTATTTGCAGTGAAATTATCCGGCAAAAGATAATGACCTTTATAAAAATTTTGGAGCGCGGCAACTGCGTCCGCCTTAGTTTTTTTGAAAGGTATAACATAATCCGGCTTGAGTTTGCCGTCAAAACGTTTTGGAATCATTGTAGGGTTGCCGCAATAAACGCACTCGGTCGCCATTGTATTTTCATCGCAGACCAATTCCGCGCCGCAACTCGAACAAGTCAACGCCCGTAACGTTGCGGCTTCATCTGCAGACCATTCGCCGCCCGCGTTTTCAATATCCCATTTGGACTGTTGAGCCTCAAGTGCAACCGTCGCCATTTCGTTTTGCGCTTGAAACATTTCCTCGACGGCGGCAACTTCAAATTCTGTTCCGCAATATTCGCAGGTTACAGTTTTTTTGCCCGGCTGAAAACTCAACGGCGCGCCGCAATTCGGACATTTATAACTAACTGACGTGTTAGCCATATAAAAATACCTCCAACAAATTTAATCATTGTCAACCGGAAACGGGGGGGGGTAGAATGATTCTCAATTAGAAAATCCAGCGTAGATTTCGGTACAAGTTTAGCAATTTTTTCAAAGTCTCCAACTTTCAAATATTCCCTTACAGATTTTGCGCTGATAACTTTACCCTCAAATTGACGGCGCGGAATTTCGCAAAAATCAATTCCATAGCGCGGCAAAATATTTTTCATATTTTCGTTGTATTGGCGGGTAACGGTATCTTCAGGCTCTTCACCGGCAAAACGAATATTAATCCCCAAAGTTGGTGCAATTTCACGGGCGAAAATTTCAACGTCTTCACTTGAATCAACTTGTACGTTTTGAAGTTCAGCCTTATTGAAATATCCGCTGAAAGTTTTTTGAGAAATTATAAATTGCCCGCTGGGAATAACTTCAACGTTAGGAAATTCTGCAACGCTCGCTTGAACAAGTTTTAATCTGTCAGCAAATTTAAATTCGCTTTTATCCTCTTCGACGACAAAAATATAAAGCTTATGAACTCTTGCCGCCGCGTATTCAATCAAAGTTTTGTGTCCAAGTGTGAACGGGTTGCAATTCATGACTATTGCGCCAATTTGCAAACGTTTTTCGCGCAGTTTTTGTTTGTAAATTTCCAAGTCTTTGTTGTCGATGAAATTTGAACTGTCGAAAAAATTTTCTTTCGGTATGCCGTAACGATGAGGCGGCGGTGGCGGCGCAGGATAATTGAACTCTGTATTTTGAAAAAAATTATTTTGAATTAATAAGGTAAAGAATGCTCCTGCCATCATTTGGTGTCCCAATTCATTTATATGCCCCGTATCAGCAAAGATTTCACCATAACTATGGGGACGCTTAAAAATTGAAGTCGTATCTACGAATGGAAGATTTGGAGCGCGAAAATATTGCAAATTGACAAAAACAATATCGCCGCTTTTAACCGGCAATTTATTTAAGTTGTAAAATATATCCTGATGCCTGTCCGTTAAAGCTTGTGCCTCATTTTCTACACGATAGGGAAGTTTATAAATGTTCAATAATTTTTGCAGATGACTTTCAAGGGTTTTATCGAAAGGAACGCCAAAACCATAATAAATACAGTTGCCGATGAAATAAATTTTATTTTTATAGCCGGTTGGTTGATACGCTGTAAATCTTTTTCCGTCAACTATTTTCATAAAAGGATTTGAATCGTTTCCTTTTAGATAAGTCGAGCCATCCGGACGAGTTATAACTTCAGGGACTTCCAATAAATTATAAACGTCATTGTTGCTGTAACCAAAAAAATCATAAGGAGTGGAAATTTTTTCGCCCGTGCTTTTACTAATTTTATTTCTTATGCTAAACAGTAAATTTAATCCGGCTTCTCGCAGAAGTTGTTTTTCAAATTCAGAATTATTTTTATCAGGTCTTAAGATTGGGAAATTCATCACGATTAATTTTATTCCGCTATGACGCCTCAAAAAGTGTAACAGTGGGATTTCTGCATAAGCGCGCGAAGCAAAATAATTTAAAATCCAATCCAAAAGAAAAATTCGCTTTGAAGGCAAACTGAATTTTAAATTTGTCAATGAAATAATAGCGTCAAAGTTTTCTATTGCGGCAATTTCAGATATATTTTTAATTTTTAAATTGCCATAAGTTTCCATGCATGCAAAATTTATAGTTTTAGCGTTGCCTTCAAGTAATGCAAATTCAGGCTTAATACGTTTAGCAAATTTGAATTGCATATAAACTTCCCAAACAAAAGACACTGCGTTTTCATTTTTTGCTATGAACAGTGGATTTTTAATCCCGTTGTCAATGCAAAATTGCGGAAAATTATAACCGGCGGTAAAACAATCGCGCAGTTGAATAAAAAAGAGTTCTTCATTCATAGATTAACCTCTGGGTTTGCCGCACTCCGCACAAAAACGCCTGCCCTTGTTGACAGTACCGCAAGCCGAGCAAGTCCAAACGTTAGGGTCTTTCGCTTCTGCTGAAGGTTTCGGCGCGCCACAATCTGAACAGAATTTACCTTTGTTGACAGTGCCGCACTTTAAGCAAGTCCATTCGTCAGCTGCTGAAGGTTTTGGCTTGCCACATTCGGCGCAGAATTTACCTGTATTGCCTTCATGTCCGCAACTTTCACACTTCCAGCCTTGCTTTTCAGGTTTATGTTGAGGGTGTCCGCAATTCGCGCAGAATTTGCCTGTATTGCCGGTGTGTCCGCATTCATCACATTTCCAGCCTGTTTCCTGTTGAGGTTGAGGCGGCGGCGTTTGTTGTTGAACTTGTTGCTGTTGCATCATTTGTTGTTGTTGAGAAAGTGCGAAAAGATTATTGGCGTTGAGCCCGCCTGCATTTTGCGCCATATTCATACCCATAAAGCCAATAGCCGCGCCCGCTGTATTTCCGGCTGCAGTTTGCATAGCCGCCGCCTGTGCGTTCGTCAAGTGCGCCGCCGCCATTGCAGGATTTCTAAGCGCGCCCGTGCGTTGCATTTCTTTAATCATTTCAACGTCTTTTTCATCTGCGCTGACATTTGACACGCCGAAAGATACAATCTGCAAGCCGCGCAATTCGCCCCATTTTTTACTCAAAACTTCGTTAAGGACGTCTGCAATTTCGTTCGTATGAGCAGGGAGCGCGCTGTAACGAATACCCATTTCAGAAATTTTTGCAAAGGCAGGTTGCAACGCCGTCATTAATTCAGATTTTAATTGCCTGTCAATTTCTTCACGGTTGAAAGTATCTTTGACATTGCCGCAAACATTCGTGTAAAACAGAATAGGATTAACAATTTTGTAACTGTACGAGCCGAAACATTTTATTGAAATATCGACGTCAAGCCCAATGTTATTATCGACGACGCGGAACGGAATGGGTGTAGGCGTGCCGTACTTGTTGCCGGTAATTTCTTTTGTGTTGAAATAGTAAACGCGCTGATCCTTGCCGGTATCGCCGCCGAATGTGAAACGATGTCCAATCTGATAAAAAATTTCTTGAATGTTGACGGCTAAATTCCCGCCGCTGAAGAGTGAAGGCTCCGTGCCGCGATCGTATTTGTATTCACCCGGCTCTGCGATAAAGTCAACAACTTTGCCGTTTTCAACAATCATCATGCATTGCCCGTTATTGACGGCAACAAGTGAACCTTGAGTAATAATGTTATCGTCGCCTGCGTTTGAACTGCCGCGCTTGGTGCGTTTGTGTCCCTTTGCAACCAAAATATCACTGCTTAAGCTGTCACAATAAAAATATTCTTTCCACTGGTCGCCGAGTACGCCGCTTGCCGCGCCAATAGCCGCTTGTATAAATCCCATAGTGCATTTCTCCTTAAAAAAATTTATGCAGGTTAATTCTTGAAAAGTTTTAACTATTCCTGCCTGTTTTGTGAATTGCAAAAAGTGCAGCTGAATTATAAAATTTGAAGGTTTTTAAAAATTGACAGGGAATTTAAAATAAAAATTTTTGAAGGGAAGATTTAATTTGGAAGTTACAGCTGAAGAAAAAAACATTTTGGAGCAGATTTACGGCAAGTTTATTTTTAACAGCGGATATAATCCCAATCAGGTTGAAGAAGTGCGCGAACTTACGGACGATGAAAAACACTTTTTTGAGAAAAAAAATTTTGTATCGCCGCATTTTTGCGTTCAAACTTTATACAAGATTAAGGGCGCAGTTTTTCCGTTGAAATTTAACCGCGCCGTTAAAAATTTAATTGCTAACGATGAAAATTTTCGTGCCAATTTCTGCAACGTCGGTACACGTGCCTTAAAAGTCATTTTTGCCAATCGTACAATTTTTCCGGAAATAGTATTTCGCAGTTTGTCTCTGACACCTGAAGCACTTGACGAAACTTTAATAAAAATTATGGAAGCTGACAGGCGTTTAGATTTTGACATTCAGCACGGTAATTTAATCAGATTTTCAGTTTTTCGCACCGGCTATAATGAAGCCGCAGTTTTGGTTACAATGGCGCAGTTAATTTTTCAAAGATTTAACAGTGAAAGTTTTTTTAAGGCTGTTTTGGAAGAAACTGACTATAAAAAAATTGAACCTAAAACCGCGAGCTTAAAGACTCAACAAATTGAAAATCACGTTAAAGAGTATTGGACTAACCTTTTGGAAAATTTGCCGGTTGCGCCGGATATTCCATTTTCAAGAAAAATGCCCGGCGCGTATAGAGCCGAAAATTACCGCGCCAAAATTCCGGCTGATATTTTATCAGCCCTGCGCAACAATGCTCAAAATAATCGTATAATACTGGTGACAATTTTACAAACGGCGTGGGGATTTTTACTGCAAGCCACGAATAAAACTACAGACGTTGCATTTTGTCAGCTTATTTCCAACAAAAAATTTGAGCAAACTTTATCATTAAATTTAATGCCCGTGCGTTTAAAGACGGACAAAGATTCAACCATTGAAAATATCATTACTCGACAATTCAAACAGATGGTAGTTTCACATCCTTACAGCTTTTTTGATTGGGCGGCTATTGAAAATTTATCTTCGCGCAGGGTAAATTTATTCGGACATTTTTTAAGCTTTTTAGATTTTGGGACAGGCGAAAAGACTTTTTCACAAATTGCCGCTATACCTGAAGGTAAAATTGTGGAGCGCAATTCATGGGACGCGCAAGGTATGAAACTTGGCGTTTGTTTTCAGTACAACAATCAAGAGTTGGCAATTTCTTTTCAGTACGACAAAAAACAATTTTTCCCAAATACCGGCGAACGCCTTGCAAATTTGTACAATTATATTTTGAGTCAAATTTTGGTTTTTTGGTACTCGCCCTTTGCAGATTTTATGAAAGCTGTTACCAACTTTATCAACAAAGTTTCTGAACAACTTGAACAACCTGAAGAAGATCAACGCAAAATTATTGTCGACTTTATCTACAAAAATAAAATTCTGCAGGGCGAATTGGGCGGAGTGGCAGATATTCTTGCAGAAAAATCAAAAATCGGTATGTATTTTGAAGGCGATAGAATTTCCGGCGATATTTTAAATGAAAATTTAGTTTTTGTTGTTGAAGGGAAATTATCGCGCAATTTGGATACAGGCGACGGTTGGTTTAACGCGCTGGATATTATTAAGGCGGGCGGCTTGATTAATGAAACGGTTTTCTTGCCGAAACGCCGCGCCACAATTTCTGCTGAAGTTTTGACTGAAAAAGCCTCATTGATTACAATTCCTCTTACAGCGTTTGAAAGTGCAACGCGCCAAAATCCCGCGCTTTATAAATCGATTCTGCAACACGTTTTGACGCAAATGGAAAAATATCAAGTGCTGTGGTTGCAAAGTTAGGAGCCGTTCAAATGAAATTTTACCCTGTCAATATCAACATTCAAGATAAAAAGTGCGTCGTGGTCGGCGGCGGAAAAATTGCTTACGATAAAATCGTTGGACTTTTGGAGGCGGGCGCGCAGGTTGACGTTATCGCGCCGGAAATTTGCCCGCAAATTGAAAATCTGCGCGACAAAGTTAATATAATTCGTGAAAGTTATTCTGCCGAAAAAATTACAAGCGGCGTGATTTTAATTGCCGCCACAAATAATTCTGAACTTAACGCGCAAATTGCAAATGACGCCCGCGCAAAAAATTTCCTTGTGAATATTGTTGACGATATTTCAAGTGATTTTATTGTACCGTCGAGGATTCGGCGCGGCGATTTTCTTTTGGCAATTTCAACCGGCGGCAATTCGCCCGCGTTTTCAAAATTCGTTCGGAAAATGTTGGAACTTGAACTTGACGAAAATTTAGGCGCGGCAGTCGAAATAATTTCAAAATACCGGCAAGCAGTCATAAAAAAAATTCCTACGCACGAATTGAGAATAAAATTTTGGCAGGAAGTTTTGACGGCTGAAATTTGGGAAGTTATCAAGCGCGGCGAACTTTTAACGCTCGAAGAAAAAATTAAATCGCAGTTAATGGTTGCCTTCTAACATTTCGTGCGGTGCGACGCCCGCCGGTACAGAATACCTTACATTTTTTGGAACGCCGACGCCCGCGCCGTTAATTACGTGCGCCGTCAAAAAAATCAGCAATTCAGATTCAGTTTTACTTTTTCGGTGATTTCTAAAAAGCGCGCCCAAAATTGGCAAGTCTCCCAAAAATGGAATTTTGCTGATATTTTTAGCTTCCTCTGCGCCAATAAGCCCGCCAATAACCATAGGTTGCCCGTCACGTACTGTAACAACCGTATCTGCCGAGCGCGTGTTGAATTGGTAAGCTTTTAAATCTTCGACGTATTGCGGCGTGCTAACTTCAGTATGAATCGTGGCAGTAATTGTACCGTCAACATTTACGCGCGGCGTGTACTTCAAAATTATTCCCGCGTCTCGATATTCAAATGAAGTTGTAGTTGTAGAATTTGTAACAGATTCACGCGGAATTGGTACGGAACTTCCAACATTAATAATTGCCTCATGTCCTTGAATCGTCGTTACATTTGGGCGGGAAAGAATTTTAGCCTTGCCGTTTGTAATGAGCGCGTTAATTTTTGCGCCGTAATACATTTCAAAGGGAATACCTTCAGGTCCGCGCCCAAATTGAATTATCCCGTAACCGGTAGAATCGTTTGCTTGGCGCGTGTATTCTTCTTCAAGGTAACCTTGTCTTCTCAAAGTACCGTTAGAATTATATTCTGTCTCGTGGTATTCAATGTTACGTTCGGGGTATTGCGGCACGGTTGACCAAAACCATTCGACGCCCAAATTTTTACTTGCGTTTTTATCAATCGCCAAAATACGCGCCTCAACTGAAACTTGCTTGAGTTCAACGTCCAATTCTGCCAAAAGATTTTTTGCGCGTTCGTATTCTGCCTCTGTACCGAATAAAATTATTGCGTTGACATCGGGATTAACTGAAACGCGGTCTTCACGTTTAATTTTTTGCATTTGCATGTTTGAATGCCCTGTTTCAGAATCATTTTCACGGTAGCTGTAGCGGTAAGTATAGGAGCCGTCATTATTTCTTGTGCGCGTCACTTGGTCGGCGATTGTTTCAACGTCAGGATCCAATGACATGACAACCGCCTTTCGTAAAGTTTCGGCGTCGCCAAATTTTATTGGCAAAACGTAACTTTGCATTAACGCGCCGCCATTTAATTTTGTGGTAAGAATGTAAGTGTTGCCGTCTTTTAACAAATTTAAATTTTTAGTTTTGGCGATAATGTCAAGGATTTTTTCCGGTTCTGTGTCAAAGATTGACATAGAAATTTTGCCTTCAACAGAATCATCGACAGAAATATTTATACCGCCTGCGCGAGCAACCATCATAATAGTTGAGCGTAAATCAGAATTATGTACATTCAAAGTCATTGGCGCGGCTTGAACATTTGCCGCAATAAAAAAAGCTGCCGCAGTTGCCGACAGCAATTTTTTCATAGAAATTCCCTCCGTTCAAAGTTTGTTGGAAGAATTATAGAATTTTTTTTAGTCAATGGCAAGCCGGATATTAAGCATCAAAAATTGAAAAAATCATTGAGCGGCAAACTTTAAAACGCAGTCCGCCATTTCGTCTTTATTGCAAATATTTTCGTGTAAAACTTTCGCCGTAGCAAGAGAGGCAAGGTTACGCGGTATGTCTTTATTTGTAATTAAACTCAATCTGTCAAGTTGTGCGAGTTCGTCAATTTTTTCTGTAGATTCGCCCAATGCAGAAAGTACCGCGCCGGTAAATTTGAACGGGCTTGCAGTTGAAGCAAGAAGTACCGGCAACATATCACCCGTATTTTTGCGGTATTTTTCGACAACACTCATTGCAACGGCTGTATGAGTATCAATAAGATATTTGTAAGTGCCGAAAACCAATTTTATAGCTTCCAAAGTTTCTTCTTCAGTGGCGTAATCTGCATAAAAAATTTTGTCGAGTTTCTTTTTAAGCGGCGTGTCAATTTTGTATTTGCCGGTTGAGTTTAATTCTTGCATAAAATTTTTAACGCGCTCTGTATCGCCGCCCGTTTCATGGTACAAAAGTCTTTCAAGGTTGCTGGAAATTAAAATATCCATTGAAGGCGTAATAGTTTTATAAAAATCCCTGTTGCGGTCGTAAATCCCGGTTTTAAAAAAGTCTGTCAAAATGTGATTGACATTCGACGCGCAAATTAATTTCTTGACGGGCAAGCCCATTCTTTTTGCATAGTACGCGGCTAAAATGTTTCCAAAATTACCGGTGGGAACTGCAATATTAACATTCGCACCAAGTTTAATTGCGCCGGATTTTACAAATTCTGCATATGAAGCGAAATAATAGCAAATTTGCGGTACAAGCCGCCCCCAATTAATTGAATTGGCTGAACTCAATTTAACGTTAGATTTTTCAAGTTCTGCGCGAATATTTTCGTCTGCAAAAATTTTTTTTACGCCGTTTTGGCAGTCGTCAAAATTCCCTTTAACCGCCGTAACATTTACATTTTTTCCGGCTTGAGTAACCATTTGAAGTTTTTGAATTTTGCTTACACCGTCTGCCGGATAGAAAACCATAATTTTTGTTTGCGGTACGTCAGCAAAGCCCGCCAACGCCGCCTTGCCTGTATCGCCGGAAGTTGCAACCAAAATTAAAATTTCCTTAGTTTCGCCAACTTTCTTTAAAGCCCGCGTCATTAATTGCGGCAAAAGTTGTAGTGCCATATCCTTAAAAGCACTTGTGTTGCCGTGATACAACTCCATAACGCCGACAGGTGAATCTTTATGTTGTTCATCTTGAATTAAAATTGTAAGCGGCACTTTCGAGGGGACGTCAAACCAATCATAAGCAAGTTCGCAACTTTCAAAGAGTTCATCTTCGGTAAAATCTGTTAAAAATTTTTTCAAAATTGGAACTGCGCGACCAATGTAATTTTTATCGATTAAAGATTTAATTTCGTCCGGTGTAACTTTTGGAATTGTTTCAGGAACGAACAAGCCGCCGTCATCAGCTATGCCTTTCAAAATTACTTCAGAAGATTCAAGCGGCGGGGAATTTTTTGTACGAGTACTTTTATATTTCAAAAACTTTTCCTCCTCAAATATTTTTATCAGATTGTAGCACTTTATTTACAAATAGGAAAGTTTTTCTGTTGCAGGAAATATTAAAATCGCCGCCGAATATTTTTTTGTTAATTAATTTTCAGATTTAAACTGGAGGAATAAATTTTTATGGCTGAAAAGCAAATTACAAAAATTGGAATTTTGGGCGCAGGCACCATTGGCGGTAGCGTTATCAAAACGCTTTTTGATAACAAAGATATTATCACGCAACGCGCAGGCACTGAAATTCAAATTAAAAATATTTTGGTACTTCCGCACGAAATACCCGCCCTTCAAGAAAAAGGCTTGCCCGCCACAAGCAACTTTGAAGATATTTTGAATGATGACGAAATTTCAATAGTTGTGGAATTAATCGGCGGCGTAAAAGCGGCTAAAACTTTTATGCTTCAAGCTATGGAGCATGGCAAAAGTGTAGTTACTGCAAATAAGGACGCGGTGGCTCAATTCGGCTCTGAATTATTCGCAGCGGCAGATAAAAATAAAGTTGAATTTTTATTTGAGGCGTCAGTCGGCGGCGCAATTCCAATTATTATGCCGCTGAAAAATTCACTTACGGCAAATCGTATTACAGAGATTTTAGGTATTGTAAATGGAACTACCAACTACATGCTTACCAAAATGACTGAAGACGGCGCAGATTATGATACAGTTTTGAAAGAGGCGCAGGCGAAAGGTTACGCGGAGGCAAATCCTGCGGCTGACGTCGAAGGCAAAGACGCCGCCCGCAAAATTGCTATTCTTGCGTCAATTGCCTTTAATTCCCGCGTCAAGTTTGAAGATGTTTCAATGGAAGGTATCACAAAAATTACTCCAAAAGATATTCAGCACGCCGGAAAATTAGGCTACGTTGTAAAACTTTTGGCTATTGGTAAAGAATCTGAAGCGGGCGTTGATGTTCGAGTTCATCCGGTACTTTTGCCCAAAAATCATCCGCTTGCAAGCGTCAACGGCGTTTTCAATGCAATTTTTGTTAAAGGTTATCCTATCAACGAGGCAATGTTTTTTGGACCCGGCGCAGGTTTTCCGACCGCCTCTGCCGTTATTTCTGATATTATTGAAATTGCAAAAAGCATTCAAACAGGCAGTGTCGGGCGTTTCGGCTGCACTTGCTACAATCAAAAACCAATTTGCCCGCTTGAAGAAACTGTTTCTTCATACTATATCAGACTTTTGGTTGACGATAAGCCCGGCGTTTTGGGCGCGGTTGCAACTGCATTTGGTGAAGCAGGCGTAAGTTTAAAATCTGTTGCACAAACTGACAGCGCGCTTGAAGGGCATGCAGAATTGGTTGTCGTTACGCACAAAGTTAAACACAAAAATATTTTGATCGCGCAGGATTCATTGAAAAAACTTTCGGCAGTTGACGAAATTTCAAGTATAATGCGCGTCGAAGGTTAAGCGCAAAATAAGCCCGTACACGCGCCTGAATGGGTCTAGATGAAAAGTTTAAAGCTTTTTGGTACTTTTTATTAAAAAATTTTTAACCTGCCTTAAAATCGATTCTACGGGCTTATATAAAAAATACTCGCGCAGATTTTGAATCATTGCGCTTTGAGAGTTGAGATTATGGAAAATGATTCAGATAAAATTTTAAACAAAGTTACAGTAAGAGTGCCCGGAACTTCTGCGAATTGCGGTCCCGGCTTTGACTGCTTGGGACTTGCTGCCACGATTTACAACGATTTAGAATTAACCTTACTTGAGGAAAATAATTTAATTGTAGAGGCAAAGGGCGATGGCGCGGAAACTATTCCTACGGACGAAAAAAATATTGTTTGGAAAGCGGCTAAAATGATTTTGGAGCGCAGCGGCAACGCCGAAAAATTCAAGGGCGCAATTCTGAAAATGGAAAATCATATACCAATGTCGCGCGGCTTAGGCTCCAGTGCGGCGGCGATTGTTGCAGGATTGACGGCGGCTAATGAAATTGTCGGTAAACCTTTCAACCGTAAAGAAATTTTAAAATTTGCAACCGAAATTGAAGGACACCCCGATAACGTTGCACCGGCAATTTACGGCGGCTTTACAATCAGCACTGTTGATAAGGGGCAAGTTCAAACTTTTTCATTCCTGCCAAAAATCAGATTGAAACTTGTTGTAGCCGTGCCGGATTTTCCACTTTCAACAAGAGTTGCGCGTCAAGTTTTGCCAAAAAGTGTACCGATGAAAGACGCCGTTTTCAATATTGGGCGCGCGTCAATGTTAATCGCCGCCTTAATTAACGGCAAAGAAAATTTCTTAACAACGGCTTTTGATGATGCAATTCATCAGCCGTACCGTACAAAATTAGTACCGGGTATGCAGGAAGTTTTTCAAGCCGCAAAAAAAGCCGGCGCGTTAGGTGTTTGTTTAAGCGGCGCGGGTCCTTGCCTTATCGCTTTTTCGGCAGTTGATAAACACATTGAAAATAATATCGCAGTCGAAATGGTTCAAGCGTTCAAGAAAAATGAAGTGCAAGCCGCCGCCTTGATTTTGGATTTGGATACACGCGGCGCGTACGTTGTAGGTTGAGGTGCGCAAAATGGATCTACGACAGCTGGAATATTTTTGCGCGGTAAGTTCACTTGAAAATTTTACAAAGGCGGCGCACTTCCTGCACGTTTCGCAGCCTTCAGTTACAAAGGCGATTCAAGCGTTGGAAGCGGAATTAAATTTGTTGCTTTTCGACCGCAGCCAAAAACACGTTGCCTTGACAGAAGCGGGGCAAATATTTTTGTTACACGCAAAAAAAATTCTGCAAGACGTACAAACGGCGCAGTTAAGTATGGAGCGTTTTCAATCGTCAAACGGCGGCGTTGTCAAATTAGGCGTGCCGCCAATGGTTGAATCGTACCTGTTCCCAATTTTTTTTATGAAGTTTCAAGCGGCGCACCCAAATATTTTGCTGGATTTGCAAGAGTGCAACGACTCAATTTCGGTACACGAAAAATTAGACAGCGATTTTTTAGATTTTGGAATAATTTTATTGCGCGTCGATGAACATTTAAAACACTCGCTAAAATTATTGGACAGCGAATTTTATTTATGCTTGCCGCACAATCACAGACTCGCGCAGGCTAAAAAAATTTCGTTTGAAGAATTGAACGGCGAAAAATTTATCTTGCAACCAACTCGAACAGTTCAGCACTTTATAACAATGAAACTTTCGGCGGACGCAGGATTTGTGCCGGATATTTTATTGAGTACTTCACAACTAAAGACAATCAAAGATTTAGTTTCCGGCGGCGTGGCAGTTTCGCTGTTGCCAAAATTTGTTTTGACTGATTCTGCGAATTTTAAAGCCGTGCCGGTGGAGCCGCCCGTAAGATTTAAAATAGTATTGGCGTGGAACAGATTTAAGGAATTGTCGCCGCTCGGTACTCGATTTTTAAAATTTTTTAACGAACTTTTGCAAAGTCGGGAGGTGAAATCTTGACTGAAAATTTTAGCGTGGCAATAAGTTACGGCGAAAATTTGGGCTACGTCGAATTTGACGAGGCAACCCAAAAAGTTATCGTTGTACTCGGCGATGAGGAAGGCAAGCGCAAGGCTGAAAAATTTTTATCTGAAGTTCATGAAATTAAAATTCCGCACGAAACACTTTTAGATTTTACGGCAGAACAAATAAACCCTCAAGCAGACGCCGAAAGTTTGAAAATTGCCTTGACGCGCCTTTGGGAAAATACCGGCGTTCACGTAGATTGGAGCCGTCCCGTCGAGTACGTCAAACTTCATCCGCATTATTGAAATTAAAAAACACCTCCCAAAATTTATCGGGGGTGTTTTTTGTTAAGGAGTGTTGAATTTGAAAAAAAATTTTACCGCAATGGCTGATTTAATTCCTGCAAAAAATGATACGCCGTACAAAAGAATTTTTGCTATTGGCGATATTCACGGCTGTTTTGATAAATTAATTTCACTGTGGAAAAAACTTTCTGTAACGAATGAAGACCTTGTAATTTTTTTGGGCGATTACGTCGAAGGCGGCAACCAAGATTTACAAGTTTTAAGTTGGCTTGCTCAACAGAATCAAAACGAAAATATTGTAGTTTTGCCCGGCAATGTAGACTTTGCCCTTAAAGATTATTTGCAAAACGAATTTAAACCGACAACGCCTGCAGAATCCGAACTTTTCAACGGCGTTTGCAGATTCATTGAAATTTTGCCGCTGTACTATAAAATAAAAATTGGCGGCAGAGATTATTTTTTCTGTCACGGCGGAATTAACCCGCGTCAATCTTTAGACAATCAAAGCAAAGAAAGTTTAATCGGCTACTGTTTAGAAATATTTCTTGAAGAATACAACGGCGACGCGGTAATTATTATGGGGCACAAAAGCCCGCGAAAGATTAAGCAACTTTTTCCGCAATTTAGGGAACTTGATACACTTCAGCCGGTAAGAATTCCTCACAAAAATATTTTATTGCTGGATACGCGCGCAAAAGATTTTAACGGTTATCTTTCTTGCCTCAATATTTTGACGGGCGAATTTTGGCAAAGTTAGAGATTAATGAAAATTCCCTAGCCCTTAACCCTTAACCCTTAACCCTTATTCCTTATCCCTTTTAGCTTCGGCGTCTTTCATTTTTTTGTAAGCGTCCGCGTCAATCTTTTCAAGATATTTTTCAGGGATTGAGTACGGATTTTTTTTCGTCAATTCGTAGCAACGGCGGTAATTTTCTTCAGCCTTTACAGCGTCACCAACTTTATCAAAAACTTCACCGCGCAATTTGTACGAAACTGCAACTTTATCATCAATTTTCAGCGCAGTATCAATATCTTTCAGAGCAAGTGCAATATCGCCGCGCATTTTATAAACGTCGGCACGATTTAAAAAGTTGTACAGATTTTTTGAATCCTGCGCGAGGGCGTCGTTACAATCAGCAAGCGCGCCGGTAAAATCGCCGCAAACAGCCTTAGCGCGCCCGCGTATCGACAAACATTCAGGCAAGTCATCTTGATTTTTCGCCGCAATGGCGCGTTCAATTTCTTTCAAGGCAAGTTGACCTTCGCCGTAATCGCTGTAAGCGTCAGCGTTAATTCTAAGTTGTTTTGCAAATTTTTTTTGCGCGTTGAGACTTTCAGCTTTAACTTTTTGCCACGCGGCAAGGCGTTTTTTTTCTGCGTCAAAATATTTTTGGCGAGTTTTGGGATTTTCATTTTTGTAAGCTAAAGTTACGGCGGCTTGAATTTTACTGCCGATATTTTCCAGAAAAGCAATTTCCCTAACCTGCTTAAAAGCCTTTTCGTCATTTAAAAAATCTGTGCTTGTACCCGCGCCCTTGCGAAAGTTCCATTCGTCAACAGAATTATAATCGTGAAAAGCCCGCGCCAATCCTCCGGCGAAATAATAGGCGTTATCGGCGGCGTTATTATAATTTGCCGTGTAAATTTCTTTGCCGTCAATGAAAACTTTATAGGAGCGTTCGACTTTTTTTACCGTAACGTGCCCGCAACTGTAATCTGTCAAAAGTTGTGAAAGTTTTTGCTCGCGCATTTCAGTTTCAGGATGGTCTGAAAAAGTTTGTTCACCCGGTTTATCGTGCGCGTCAAATTCCAAAAAATCCCGCGTTTCATATCGAAAATAATAATCCATACGCGCCATAGCCGCCGCGCCGCCGCCGGGATTAAAGCCCGCGCTTGTCATAAGGTAAAAGCCGCCTTCGTCAGCCGCGTATTCGGCGGGCACGATTACACTTTTTGCGATTGAATAGCCGACCATTCCGCCAAATTTGCTCCAGTCAATATTTGCATTATCGACATTTACGCCAATCATTATCGCGCCCATTTGTTGCGCCGTTGCGTTTGCAAAAATTTTCGCCGAATGTTGCTCAATACCGTGTGTCATTTCGTGCGCCAAAACGGCGGCAATTTTATTTTCGTCGTAGTTCAAATTTTTCAGCAAGCCCAAATTTACCGTAACGTAATTCATAGGGTAGCAAGCGGCGTTAAACTTTTCGCTCTCGTTGACATTCCAGACGAACGGCAAAGAATTAACGCGCAATTCGTACGCGCCGGAATTTATTAAACGCGTCATAACGTCATTGACAATTTGAATATCACGGGGATTTTTGGCAGTGCCGTTAGTTTCAATATCTTGCTTACGCGCCGCCATTTGCGCATTTACGTCGTTTCCAAGTTCAAGCATAGATTTTAAAACTGATTTATACACCGCCCAAACGCCCGCCGCTTGTGCCGCCACTGCCCAAGCATCCGCCGCCATTGCGCGTAACGGTAAAAAAAATATTGCGAACGTCAATACCGCCGCAATTAGTTTTGAAAATTTTTTTGGCATAAAATCTGCCCCTTTTAATTTGAAGATTTTTTAACCTGTTGCTGAAGTTTAAAAATTTCCTCAAGCAAAATACTTTGAATTTGTGAATTGCCTGAATCGCGCAGGTTTTCGGTTGAATCTTTTTCTAAGTCGTCAAAAAGTCTTTGCCACGCGCCGCCAATATCGTAATTCAAAAACGGCTGAATACTTTCACGCGCCTGAATTGACAATTTGCGCCGAAAATCTGTATCAGTCAAAATTTTTATAATTGCCTGTGCCGCCGCGTAAGAATCGCCCTGCGCGACTGAAATACAGCCCTTGCCGTCCTGTGTCAATTCGTTATCCGGCAATTCGTAAAGTACAAGCGGCAATTCATAAAATTTACTTTCGGCAATGACTAACGCCCAGCCCTCGTGCGGCGAAGTATTCAACAAAACGTCCGCCTGTTCATAAAAATTTTTTATGTTGGTATGGTAGCCGCAAAGTTCAACGTTTTCTTCAAGCCCGTTAGTTTGAATTGCGTTTCTAAATTTTTCTAAAAAGCTTGGATTTTCAGCCGCGCCGATAATTTTTAACTTTGCCGTTGGAATTTTTTTGACAACCCGTTTCATTATCGCAAGGGCGGCGAAAGGATTTTTATCAGCTGCAATTCGCCCGACCCAAAGAATTATATTTGAAAAATTTTTGGTGTCGCGCCCGCCAAAATTTGCCGCGTCCAAATTTATTGGGTTCGGTATGTAGTAAGCACGTAAGCCAAAATTTTCCAGAAAAGTTTTTCGAGTTTTTGAAAGTACTGTCATTGCATCGCTAAGGCTGTACGATAAAGCTTTTGGAAACCTGAAATCTTCGTGCATTATCGAGCCGTGAAGTTGCATTGCGATTTTGACGCCTTCCAATCTGCAAAATAAAAGCTGTACAAACACCGGAAAATCTTTTGCGCGCATATGACTAATCAATAAATCGACGTTGTATTTTTTTAGCAGGGTTGAAAATTCTTCAAGGCGGCGCAAAGTTGCAAGGCGTGACGTGGAAAAATTCACGCGCTCAAAAAATTCTGACTGCGGCGGCAATGGAAATTCTTGCTTCGGAAGTTGTATATCCGTAAACAAAATGACGCGGTAACCGAGCTGAATATAAGTTGGAATAATCATTGAAATAAACCGCTCAACGCCACCGCTGAAAAGGCGCGTGTAGTAAATTCCGACAGTACGAATTTTTTTATTTTGGCGCGGGAAAATCTGTTTGTGCGCGGCGAAAAAATTTATTATCCACTTGTACTTTTGCCAATCAACGGCGTAATGGTAAATTGCGTTGACAATTTGCGCCGGTGTAAATTTGGCTTGAATTTTTATGAAAAAAAGTTCCGGCGTATCTGAATTTTTCCAGCGTTCAAAAAGTTTACCAAAAATTAAATCTGTTGCAACAATTTTACTTTCCGGCGTCAACATTGAACTTGCAAAAATTTTTTCGTAAACGTAGTGCGCAGTTTCGACAACGTTTTCAATTTCGGCTGAAGTCAACGGCTCATAAATCTTTTCAAGATTGACGCCGCATTTTTCGGAAATGAAATTAATAAAATCTTGCGGCAAAATATTTTTCAGATTCTGCAGCGGCAACTCAACGGGAATATCTGCAATAATTTCTTTCAGCATAAATTATTTTTCTCCAACAGGTAAAACAGTTTTCAGTTCGACGATAAATTTTGTACCCGCGCCCAATGCACTTTCAACAGAAATTCGCCCGTCGTGAATACGCAAAATTTCAGTAGCGATTGAAAGCCCCAAGCCGTTACCGCCCATTTCACGGGAGCGCGCTTTATCGACGCGGTAAAATCTTTCAAAAATTTTTTCTTGATCTTCAGGCGCAATTCCTATCCCGCTGTCTTTGACAGAAAAAATAACGCGGTCTTCTTCGACTTTTTCAAGCGTAACGGCAACCTTGCCGCCTTCCGGCGTATATTTTATTGCGTTATCGACAAGGATTAAAATCAGTTGTTTAATTTTTTCTTCATCGCCCTGTATTGCAACTTTTTTAAAATTAACACCAATCAGCGAAATTTTTTTCTTTTCGGCAAGCGGCGTCATCATTCGGACGTTTTGTTCAAGGAGTTTGCCCAAGTCGATTTTCTGAATTTTAATTTTCAGTGCGTTGTTATCACTGCGTGCAACAGTCAATAAATCGCTGACGAGTTTTGACATTTTTTTTACTTCGCCCTTTAAATCTTCGATAACTTCGCGCAGGAGCGGGTTTTGTATTGATTTATCAGCCAAAAGTAAATCAGCGGACGCCATAACAACTGCAAGCGGCGTTCGTAATTCGTGCGAGGCATCGGCGGCGAATTGTTTTTGTTTATCGTAAGCTTCTTTCATTGGAATAATTGCGCGCCCTGCCATAATGTGCCCAATTACGGTTGCGATTATCAATGCAAGCACGCCCAAAATTACCAGCGCGTAAGTTGCCTTTTGCAAGCCGGAATATAACGCCGTAACGTCTTTACCGACATAAATTGTTTGTTCAATTTCGGCGATACGGATTTTTTTTGAAGTCATCATAATCATTGACATTCGCCCGTTTTCATTCGGGTAGGAAAAAGTTTTTATATCGCCGTTGGGGATTTGTTCGGGATTCATCCACTCCAAAATAAAAGGCTCAACTCTGAATGACGCCCGCACAAAGTCTACAAGTTGCCCCCATTCGTCGAAAATATAAAAAAATAATCTGTCATTTGTATTTCGGTAGTAACGGTTTTCATCAATAACGGCGTTTGGGTGTTGAATGTGGTATGCTTGCGCCTCTGCAACGCCGTCCGTTGCGTCGGAAAGTTCCCTCATTTGCTCCGAAGACAGCGACCAATCCATAGTAATTCGCACGACAAAAATTAACACAATCAAAAAAATACACATTATCGAAGAATAGGCAAGCGTCAACTTCAGCCGACTGTTGCGGAAAATTTCCATTAAGCCTCCAGCCGGTAGCCAATTCCGCGCACGGTTTTTATTGTAATGCTGCCGTCTACGTCATTTAATTTTTTGCGCAAAATTTTCATATACGAATCAATGTTGTTTGAAGTAATATCGCGTTCACTGCCCCAGATTCTGTCCAAAATAATTTCACGCGGTACAACCACGCCCAAATTTTGTGAAAGTAAATCGAACAGCTGAAATTCACGCGGTGAAAGTTGAATGACTTGATTTTTTTTCTTTAAAACTTTTGTTGTACGGTTTAAAGTAAATTCGCCGACTTCAACAATTTCTTGCTGGATTTTTTGAGTACTGCGACGACTCAACGCACGAAGCCGCGCCAAAAGTTCATCAAATTCAAAAGGCTTTACCAAATAATCATCTGCGCCTGCGTCAAGCCCGGTTACTCTGTCTTCGATTGAATCTTTTGCAGTCAACATTAAAATTGCCTTTTCATAACCGGCGTCGCGCAGTTGGCGGCAAGCGTCAATTCCTGAAACGCCCGGCATCATCCAATCCAAAATTAAAATATCGTACTCTGAATACATTGCATATTCATAAATATCCGAGCCGTTTTGTATCCATTCGACTTGTACGCGGTTTTGCATCAGCATATAGCTTATAAGTTTGCCGAGTTTTGTATCATCTTCGGCAAGTAGTACACGAATCATTGAAAAACTTCCTTTCTTTTAAGGACTAGGGACTAAGGATTTTTCCTTAATCCTTAACCCTTAACCCTTAATCCTTAACTTTGTGGGGATTAATAAGGACTAGGGACTAAGGACTAGGGACTAAGGATTTTTCCTTAATCCTTAACCCTTAATCCTTAACTTTGTGGGGATTAAATTTATTCATGGCGTTGTTAATTCCTTCACGAAAAAAGCAAGTTACGGCAGGAACTAAATTTTCAATAGCCGCCGCAATTTTGGGTGCGTCTTCAGAATTAAAAGGGCTTAAAACGTGACTGTTGACGCTCCAATTTTCCGGCGGTCTGCCAATTCCAATTCTTACACGCGGAAAATTTTGCAAGCCGCCTAAATGTTGAATTATTGACGCAATGCCACGATGTCCGCCGCTGCTGCCTTTTGGGCGAAGGCGAATTGTGCCAACGGGTAAATCCATATCGTCATGCGCCACGATTAAATTTTCAAGTTCAATTTTGTAAAAATCTGCAACGGGAACTACCGCCTCGCCGCTTAAATTCATAAAAGTTTGCGGCTTGACGATTAAAATTTTTTCGCCGTCAAAAAAACTTTCGGCAACAAGCGCGTTAAAGTTATTGCGCCAATTTTCCGCGCCAATTTCTTTAGCCAATCTGTCAGCAAGCATAAAGCCGACGTTGTGTTTTGTACTTGCATATTCCGCGCCGGGATTTCCCAGCCCTACAAAAATTTTCATAAAAATATTCCCACAATCCCTTGAAAAATTCCAAGAATAAATCTTTGCATTGGTACAAAAATTACACTGATTATCGGCGTCATCAAAATTATTATCAAAATTAAAAAGCTGTAACGTTCGAGTCCTTCAAGTTTTTCTGCCAATTCATAGGGAAGAATTTGTTTTAAAACGTGATAACCGTCCAACGGCGGAATTGGTATTAAATTAAAAATCCCAAAATTTATGTTGATTATCATAATCGAAGAAAATACAAGTTGCATTCCCTCCGACATTGGAACGCCCATTTTAACAAGCACAATCATAAAAATTAAAGTTACAAACGCCACTGCAAAATTTGAGAAAGGTCCTGCAAGCGAAACTAAAATATCGTCGCGGCGCGGGTTGCTGAAATTGTACGGGTTAATTTGTACGGGTTTTGCCCAGCCAAAATGCACAATAAACAACATTAACAAGCCTAATAAATCGACGTGCGCGGCAGGGTTTAAAGTCAATCTGCCCATCATTTTTGGCGTAGGATCGCCCAGCGCGTAAGCCGTGCGGGCGTGCGCCCATTCGTGAATTACCATTGCAATTATTATTGCCGGTAAACTTGTCAACGCCCTTACAAAAAAATATCCGAGATCGTCAAACATTCATACGCCTCCATTAACTTTTGAAAACTACAGAGCGTCTTCCCTGCGAAAGTTTAATTTCCGAAATGTTGAAAATGTCAATATCGTTCCAAATTTCCTGCGTGAAGTCGTCATAGTTTACGCCAATACTAAAGTAACGCAACATTGGACGCGGTTGAAATTTTCGCCCGTCGAAATAAATTGTTGTAGATTCGCCGTCGCGCAGATAATTTACACTGAATAAAATCCATTCGTGCGGAGCTTCAGTCGGCGAAAAATAAATTTCAGTGATAGATTTATGAGTGTCATTGACGATTTTTACAATGTTGCTAGCTTGAGCCGTTGCTTGCAGTGAAAAAACTATCAACGCCGCCAATAAAAATTTTTTAAGCATTAGATTTAGCCTCACTCAAAAAAATTTGTTTTGCCAAAAGTAAAATCGAAATGATAGATTTAACGTCAAGAATTTTCCCCGTTTCAACCAAATGGAGCGCGGCAGTCAACGGCATTTTCACTGTATTAATAAATTCGTCGGCGTCGGGGTGAACTTTGCCGGGCGTTAAATCTGTTGCCGCGTACAAATGGATATATTCGTTTGAAAAGCCAACCGTTGTTGCAATGGTGGTAAGTTTCCAAATTTTGCCTGCAGTGTAGCCTGTTTCTTCAGAAAGTTCACGTTGCGCGCAAATTACGGGGTCTTCGCCGGGCTTATCGAGTTTACCGGCGGGAACTTCAAGCGTAACCTGCGCGACGGGATAACGATATTGACGCACCAAAATAATTTGATTATCCGGCAAGAGCGGGATAACTGAAGACGCGCCGGGGTGTTTAATCCATTCACGAGTAGCCTTGTTGCCGTTGGGCAGTTCAACTTCATCTTTAAAGACGTGCAAAAGATGCCCATGAAAAATTTCTTCACTTGAAATTTTTTTCTCGATTAAATTTTTATCGTCATTGTCAATTAAAGCCATTTTAATTCCTCCAAAAATTTTTTTCATTATATATCACAAATTTTGCGGTTGCAATTTAATTTTTTTGGCGTCAAGAATCATAGCCTTAGAATTTTTAACAGAAACTTCATTTTCGACGCCGGACGCCATACGCGCAATTTCAGAAACGCGGCTTTTATCGTCAAGAATTTTAACTTGAGTAACAGTGCGGTTGCCGTCATCGGACTTTGAAATTTGAATGTGCGTATCAGCCATACAGGCAATTTGCGCCAAATGTGTAACGCACAAAACCTGCTTGTACTTTGAAACTTTAGCAATACATTCGGCTACAACTTTTGCGGTCGTGCCGCCCAATCCCGCGTCAATTTCATCAAAAACCATTGTACCGGCAGAATCTGCGCGCCCCGCCGAAACAGTTTTAATCGCAAGCGCAATTCTTGAAAGTTCGCCGCCGGAAACAACTTTTGACAAAGATTTTAAATCTTCGCCAACATTCGCCGAAAATAAAATATTTGCCGTATCGCCGCCGTTTGAAGTTAAATTTTTCGCCGCGTCAACCGTTACAACAAATTGAGCTTTTTTCATACCGAGCCGCCGAATTTCCCTTTCAACTGCAACAGAAATTTTTTCAGCTGAAGTTTTTCTAAGTTCAAAAAGATTGGCGGCGCGGCTTTTGGTTTGAGTTTCAAGCGTCGAAATTAATTTTTGCAAGTTTGAAACATCTGAATCAAAATTTTCAATCGCCGAAATTTCGGCACGAACTTTTTGCAAGTGCGCTAAAATTTTTTCAACTGAATCGCCGTACTTCCTTTTAAGCTGGTAAATAGTTTCCATACGATTTTGCAAGGCGTCAAGCGTTTCAGGCGAAAATTCAAAAATATCTGCGTAGGAGCGAATTTCGCCGTAAACTTCCTGCAGTGAAATTACCGCCTCTTCCAAAAGTTTCAACGCGGGATTTAATTTTAAATCGTACTTTGCAACGTCATTTAGATTTTTTTCAACTTTGGCAAGCGCGGTTAAAATATTAAATTCAGAATCGCCGTTCAAAAGTTCGCAAGACTCGGCAACGTGCGCAGAAATTTTTTCGGCGTTTGAAAGGCGGCGCAATTCGTTTTCCAACTCTTCATCTTCATTGGGCTTTAAATCAGCTTGCAAAATTTCCTGTTCCTGCCAGCGCAACATATCAAGGCGTTGTTCACTTTCAGCCATTGCGCGGCGTTTTTCTTCAAGATTTTTAACTTGCGAACTCCACGAATAGAAAATTTTTTGATAGTCTTGTAACACGCCGGAAATTTTTTTGTCCGCGCTGTCGATTAAGCTGTAAATGTTTTCCTCGCGCAGGATTGAAAGATTTTCATTTTGCCCGTGAATATCAACCAACGCCGCGCCAATTTTTTTTAACGCCGTCAAAGTTACGTGAAAACCATTTGCAGTGATAGAATTATTTTTGCCGTTAAGATTGATTCTGCGCGAAATTATGAGCGTGTCTTCGTCAATGTCAATTCCAAGTTCTGAAAGAATTTTGCGGGCGTTTGAATTTTCTTCCAATAAAAAAACTGCCTCGACGCGCAGATTTTCGCAGCCGGTACGAATTAAATTTGTACCAATTCGCTGACCAAGTACCGCGCTCAAGGCGTCAATCAAAATGGATTTGCCCGCGCCCGTTTCGCCCGTCAAAATATTCAACCCTTCGCCAAATTCAAGGTCTGCGTGTTCAATCAAGGCAAAATTCCACACGGATAAATTTTTTAACATTTTATCCCCCTTGCCAAAATTAGTGTTGTAGTTGGATAGTGGAATA
Organism: uncultured Selenomonadales bacterium; assembly: GCA_937901445.1. Taxonomy (GTDB): domain Bacteria; phylum Bacillota; class Negativicutes; order Selenomonadales; family Selenomonadaceae; genus Quinella. Next base: position 26,101 of record CALDHY010000019.1, on the reverse strand, counting down.
GTTGTATAGCTTCAACTATCACACTACCGCACTATCACACTACCACACTATTTCTTGCCGGTTGAACCGCGTTTTGTAAGTGGGATACCTTGTTTGCAAAGCGGGCAATTTTCCGGCTCATAAGTTTCAACGTCCATATGCAACAACGCAAAATTCGGCACATCGTCAAAAGTTGCCTTGCCGCCGCTCCTGTCAACAAGCATTGCAACTGCAACCGGTACGCCGCCAAATTCTTTTACAACGTCGATAACTTCACGAACAGAGCCGCCCGTCGTTACAACGTCTTCAACAATCAAAACACGCTCGCCTTCATGCAGTGTAAAGCCGCGCCTGAATGTCATTTTGCCTTCAACACGCTCGGTAAAAATTGCACGCGTTCCAAGTGCCTTTCCTGTTTCGTGCGCCAAAATTATTCCGCCCGTTACAGGTCCCACAACTGTTTCAATATTTGCGTCTTTGAAATGTTCAGCGATAGCCTTACAAAGTTTTTCTGTCATTTCAGGGTGTTGGAGTACGTTAAATTTTTCTACATAGTGCGGCGAATGTTTACCACTCGTAAGGCTGAAATGCCCTGTCATAATTGCGTTAGTTTTAACAAGCAAATCGTAGACTTCTTTTTCTGTCATACAAATTTTCCCTTCAAATTTAATAATTTTTCTGCCGCCTATTTTAACATTTATTTCTGGTCTGTCAAAAATAAAATAATTAACTTTTATATACCGGAATTATTGCTCAAAAGAGTTGATGATGAAACGGGTTATAACAGATTATTACAATAAAATTTATTCAAGATTGACGAAGCCCGCACTTGAAAAAAGAATTGCCGACAAATACGCGGCAGTTCGTCAAAGGCTGATTGACTATAGCAGGGCGTTGACGCAGATTTTTTACGCAAAGATTTGGACACCGAAAAAATTTTTGAACTGATGCGTTTGGTTTGTTTGATGTACGGTACTTTGATTGCAATATCAGGTTGCGTCAACAATAAAGCCGCCGGTGAAAAGCAGCGCAGTTTCTAAAAAAGTTTTTGAAGAATATCAAACAAAATATAACGTTGCAGAGGCTACTTTCAACAACGGCAACTATTGAACAATCGCAAGCCGCGTTAATGCCAACTGACGTAACCCTTGCGAGTGAAAAAACTTTAGAAAAACTTTGGCGCAGGCACAGGCGGCGTTGATTATAACGAAAAATTTTTCACGTGACATAAAATTTGGCAAAGGCGCGGAAATTCTTTTTATGGTAAATTCTGCCAATAATTTTTTGGCAACGCGGCACTTTCAGCCGTGCAAGAAATTAATAAAACTTTTTCGATTGCCGTCGCGCAGAAATTATTTGAAGGGACAGAAGTTTTTACCGAACGCCGCAATGTCAGCCGCTTATCCAATTCGATTGGGCGTCAGAATTATTGGCAACCCTACCGCCGGTTATTCGCCGTTTATACTGTCAGGCTTAATGCTGAACGGCTTGCAAATTGGAATTATTGTTATAATTTTGCCGATTTTTAACGCAGAATACACGCGCCGCAAATTTTCAAAGTTCCATGAAAAAATTTTATTGGCGGCGAAACTTTTACCTTATGAAATAATTTCTTTGTGCGGATATCTAATTTAGTTGCTTGTGATTAAAAATTTTTTTGCAATACCGATGCGCGGCAGTTGGATTGAGGCGTTAATTTTGGGATTCGGATTTATATTTTTCGTCAGCAATGTACTTTTAATTTTTGCGGCGGCGGCTCCAAATGAAGTACTTGCAATTCAAGCTCCAATGATTTACATAATGCCCGGCTTGCTTTACAGCGGGCTTTCTTTTCCAATTTTCGATATGAATTACTACGCCGAATTTTGGGCAAGATTTTAAGACGCTGATTTTTTACGGCTTAATTTATTTGGTAATTGCGACGGGAATTTTTTTATTGAAAGGCGGGTTGAAAAATGAACCTGTTTCAAATAATGCGGTGTGAATTTCTTCAAGCGTTGCACGACCCACGCAGATTTATATTTTTGTTTGGAGCGTCAATCGCCTATCTTTTGTTTTTCAAATTGCTGTACTCAATCAACATTATAAAATCAATTCCAATGGTAATTTATGACGCCGAAAATACAAAATTAAGTCGTGAAATTGTAACCGGATTTTATGACAGCGAAAATTTTAAAATCGTCGCGCAGATTGACACTGAAGAAAAAATGTTGGACTGCTTGAAAGAAAAGCGGGCGTTTGCGGCGTTGGAAATTCCTGAAGATTTTTCAAAAAAATTGTACAGGAAGGCGCGGCGACAAAAAAATATCGCCGATAACGACGACTTTAAAGTTTTGGGAAATCCTCTGCAAGGCTATCTATTTTTAATTTTTTGCAAGTTTTTTCAAGCAGGAAGTAAATTTTGTGCGTGCAATTTTAATGTATCCTGTACCGGCGTTTATTTTATCCGGCTATACTTTCCCCGCCGAGTCAATGAATGAAATTTGGCAAATAATTTTGTGCGCCTTCTCTTTTACGTGGCTTGCAAATGCCCTGCGCGAACTTTTGTTAATTGGAAATACCGCGCACTTTGAACAAAATATTTTGATACTGTTTGCAATGGGGATATTTTTTTGGCGTTGATATTTTTTAATATTATTCCAAAAACATTTCAGGCTGATAACGCCGGGCGGAATCCCGAGAAATTAAAAGTTTCAATCACTGTAAGACGTTCGCTGTCGCGGCTTACAATTTTATAATAGTCTTTAACGCCTATCAAATATTCTACAATTTTGCGTCGAATTACAATATCTCGTACGTCGCCTTTAATTACAAATCTTTAATAACCAATTAAAAGTATACCTTTCAAAGGAAGTTGTATTCTGTTTGATATAGAGTGTTTCAAAAAATGTATAGATAATTTCAAAATCATTATGATTTCTATATACATTTCTTACAGCTATTATAAGATATTCGACATTAAACATCATACAAGCTTGGAATAAATCTTTTAAAAATTGATTATTTTCTGTTGCACGTCCGGCTTCAACTTCAATTACAATTCTGCCATCATTGCTCAAAGCATCTGCATTAAAACATTTATCAATATTGTTATTTCTTCCAAAAAGTACCGGCACGTTTATTTTATTTTCTACTGATTTACCGGTTTCGACAGAAAAATTTAATTTTATAAGATGTGGGGAAATTATATGCAATACTTCATCGGACTTAAGGCTATTTGTAGAAGAATCAATTTTTTCATATTCGGCTGTAAAACAATCAATAACATTTTGAATTTCTCTTGTTATGGAAACGGAACGTGGAAATAATTGATAATTCAACATTTAATTTCAGCCAAAATATTTTCGGCGGCAAGCTTAGGATTTTCGGCGGCGCGAATTGGTCTGCCCACAACTAAATAACTTGCACCGTTTTTAATTGCAGCGGCGGGCGTAGAAATTCGGCTCTGGTCGTTAATATCACTGCCTGCAGGGCGAATACCCGGCGTTATAATCAAAAAATCTTTGCCGCAATTTTGGCGAATTAAAGCGGCTTCCTGCGGCGAGGCTACAACGCCTTCAAGTCCTGCGTCCTGCGCGAGGCGTGCAAACTTTACAACTTGTTCAGAAATTTTTTCTGCGCCGTACCATTCATTTTCGTTAATGCTTGTCAAAATTGTAATTGCAATTAATTTCGGCTTGACAATTCCCGCCTTTGCTGATTCTTCGCGCAGTTTTTCGGCGGCAGTTTTCATCATTGTAAAGCCGCCCGCCGCGTGTACGTTCAAAATATCCGCGCCTAAATTCATCAGTGAACAAAGTCCGCCCGCAACCGTGTTTGGTATATCGTGAAGTTTTAAATCAAGAAAAACTTTTTTGTTTTGAGTTTTGAGCCAATCGACAACGCCCGCGCCTACGCTGTAAAAAAGTTCCATTCCAACTTTGTAAAAAATTACGCTGTCGCCGAGTTCGTTTACCAAATTTTTAACGTCTTCCATTTTGTGAAAATCCAACGCCACAATCAATCTTTCATCAGCCATAATAACACCTCAATTTTTTATTTTACGTATTCTACCATATCAAAATAAAAAATGACACTTCCAAAATTTGAAAGTGCCAATTAAAAATTACCAACCGTCGCTTGCGCCGCCGCCGCCACTTGAGCCGCCGCCAAATCCTCCACCGCCGGAATCACCGCCGCCGCTCTTGCCGTTGCTGTCATACCACCAAATACTGAAAAAATCACTTTTGCCAAAATGTACATACGACGCAACTTTTTTAAGACTCAAAGTGCCGTTCCGCCCGCGAGTTACAGCGTAAAGTAACACGTTCACAATATAAAGCACGGCAACTGCAATCACGTACAAAATTTGTAAAAAAATCGACAAAACAACACCGCAACCCAACAGAAAAAGAGTAACTTCAATGAAGCCCCATTCATCCTCGGTATCTTCAACTTTGATATTTTCGGGAATTTCGCCGCCGTATTCTTCATAAACTTTTTTGGCTAATTCGCTGTAAGCTTGCAAGACGCCCGCAGAATAATTTTCGTCACGGAAATAACTTTTCATACCGTCCAAAATTTCGCCCGCGTAGCCGTCGGTAATTGCGCCTTCGAGTCCGTAGCCGACCTCAATTCTGAATTTCCTGTCGTCCTTTGAAATTAACAGTAAAACGCCGTTATTTAAATTTTTGTCGCCAATTCCCCAATTTCTGAAAAGTTTGTTGGCGTAGTCTTCAATGCTTGAATCGCCGAGCGTGTTAATCGTTACAACTACAATTTGCGCCTTGTACTTTTTATCTAGGTCTTTTCCAATTTCCAGAATTTGATTTTTTGTAGAATCGTCAATCATTGCGGCGTAGTCATTGACATAAATATTTTCAGTTGGAGCGGGCGGAATTTCGGCGGCAGTTGCACTTGTCAAAATTTTTATTGAAACGATAAGAATTGCCGCCAAAGTTGCAAAGATTATAATTGGTTGATGATTTTTTTTCATTAGAAGTTCACCTGCGGTACTTCGTGCGCGCCTTCTTCAGCCTCAAATTGATTCATTTCTTTAAAGCCGAAAATTTTTGCAAAGATATTGCCGGGAAAGTTTTGAACTTCCAAATTGTATTCACGAATTGCCGAATTATAATCACGGCGAGCGACTGCAATTCGATTTTCGGAGCCGGCAATTTCCCGCATTAGTTCTGTAAAATGTGTGTCCGATTTCAACGCGGGATAATTTTCTGAAACAGCGATTAAGCGTCCGAGAGCCGCCGTCAATTCGCCGTCAGCCGCGTTTTTGGCGTCAGGCGTTTCGGCGTTCAAAATTTTTGTGCGTGCCTCTGTTACTTCAGTTAAAACTCTTTCTTCATACTGCATATAACCCTTGACAGTCGAAACTAAATTTGGGATTAAATCTGCGCGACGTTGAATTTGATTTTCAACCTGCCCGTACTGCGTCTCAACTTCGATTTTCGCACTGTTCAATGAATTGTACGAACTGCCAAAAATAAACACCGCTATTACAACCGCCGCCGCCACTGCAACCAAGCTACCGGATTTATTATTCATTTTAAATCACCTCAAATACATTATAACACAAAAAAAATTTCCGCAATTTGACAATTTTTCAATTCATTGTACAATTTTGCTATTAAAGCTAAATAAAAGTGGAGGAGCCTTATGGACAACGAAAAAAGCGGCGTCATTTCAGATATTAAACAAAGTGGCGTTATGAAATTGGCGGTAATTGGAAGCGTAATTACTGCGTTGATTTTAATAATTGGAACATTTTGGAGCGGCAAAAGTGCGAGCGAAGATACAGAAAAAGCCGTTCATAATGTCAGCCTTTTGTACCTTGAAGAATTGGCGGGCAGGCGTGAACAAGTTGTGGCGTCCACTTTGAGCGGCTATATTACAAGTATGGATGTTGCACTTGGACTTTTGGAGCGCGACGATTTAAGCAGTGTTGAAAATCTTCAAGCCTATCAGGCGCGTATGAAACAGTTTTACGGCTTGGAAAAATTCGCCTTTGTCGATGAAGACGGATTAATTTATACTTCACGCGGCACCCGTACGGATATTGCCCAATACGATTTTGATTATGAAAATCTTTCCGCGCCGGAAATTTTTCTTAAAAATCTTGACACAAATAATATAAGGCTCATTGTAGCCGCACCGGTTGACAGAGTACCTTTCAACAATAAAAATCTTATTGTTTGTTTCATGGAAATTGATATGTCAAAAATGCTGTCAAATATTTCTTTGCAGTCTACCGGCAACAATACCACTTTTTGTAACCTTTATATAAATGACGGCACGCCTTTAACCAATATTGTACTCGGCGGACTTTCAAACGAAAAAAATTTACTTAAGGCAATGGAAAACGCAAATTTTGAAACCGGCAGTTCTTTTGGCGCAATGCGCGCAGATTTTGAAGCACTCCGAACGGGCGTTATTTCATTCATTTACAACGATATAAAAGAAACTATGTGCTATGTTCCCGTTCAAGGTACAAATTGGATGCTTACTTATTTGGTGCGTGAAAGTATTATTGCCGAGCAAGTCAATTCAATTTCGGCGGGAATTGTTCAAAGAAATTTGTTTCAGTTAATTTTAACGGCACTTGTATTAATGACTATTTTTGGAATTATGATTTTACAAATGCGCCGCACCGCCAAATTAAATCTTGAAAAAGAAATTTCTGAAACTGAAAACCGCGTCAAGCAACAGGAACTTGAAGAACAACTTGCACTGCAGGAAGAGCTTTTATCGCAGGAACAGCTTAAAACGCAACAAGACAATATGATAACCGCCCTTTCTGCAGATTATCGCAGTGTTTATTATATCGATTTGGATATTGACGAGGGAATATGTTACAGGGAAGATTCAAAAATTGAACATACAAAAACTGAAGGCGAAAAATTTAAATTCAGTGAAACTTTTACAAATTACGCCAATAAATGTGTTACTGAAGAATACAGGGAAGGCTTTTTGGATTTTGTCAACGCCGAAAATATTCGCGCAGGTCTCCTTCAAAATGCAGTCATTGTTTACAGATATTTAGTCAAACACGGCGATAAAGAAATTTATGAAATGTTGCGAATTGCCGGCGTGCGTCATTCTGAAGAGCGGACGGATAATCAAGTACACAAAGTCGGCGCGGGCTTTACTGATATTGATGAAGAAATGAGAGACGCGCTGGCTAAAAACGAGGCGTTAAACAACGCACTAAAAACCGCCGAAGAGGCAAGTACCGCAAAAACTGTTTTTCTTTCCAACATGAGCCACGAAATACGAACGCCAATGAACGCCATTATTGGCTTAGACAATCTTGCAATGAATGTACCCGACACGCCCGAAAAAGTTCAAGATTATCTTAAAAAAATTGACAGCTCCGCGCAACACTTGCTCGGCTTGATTAACGATATTTTGGATATGAGCCGAATTGAAAGCGGCAGATTGACAATCAAAAATGAAGAATTTGCTTTTTCGGATTTAATTGAACAACTTAATATAATGTTCAGCGGGCAATGCGCAGAAAGAAAAATTCAGTACAACTGCCGAATTAATGGTGAAGTCGAAGATTTTTATATTGGCGACGTAATGAAACTCAAGCAGATTTTTATAAATATTTTGGGCAACGCCGCCAAATTTACACCGGCGGGCGGGGAGATTGATTTTATCGTTGAAAAGACCGCAAATTTCGGCGGCAAGTCAACTTTTAAATTTACCGTCAAAGATACCGGCGTTGGAATGAGCAAGGAGTTTTTGCCTAAAATTTTTGAGACGTTCAGTCAAGAAAATTCCGGCGCGGCTAATAAATACGGCAGTTCCGGCTTAGGTATGGCAATTACAAAAAATATTGTCGAAATGATGAACGGTAATATTTCAGTCGAAAGTGAAAAGGGCGTCGGTACAACATTTTTTGTAACGGTTACTTTGACTGACGCAAAGAAAAAAATTTCTACCGATGACATTGAAATAAATCCCATGTCAATGAACGTTTTAATTATTGACGACGACCCGATAGCTTGCGATCACGCAAAATTAGTTTTGGAAAAAACGGGAATTGCGGCAGAAATTGCACATTCCGGCAAAGAGGCACTCGAAATGGTTAAACTTAAATCTGCGCGACGGGAGCCGTACAATTTAATAATCGTAGATTGGCAAATGCCGGAAATGGACGGCGTGGAAGTTACGCGGCAAATTCGCTCGGTAATAGGCGATGAAACGGCAATAATCATTTTGACGGCGTACAACTGGGACGATATAGCGGAAGAGGCAATTAAAGCCGGCGTTGACAGTTTCATAGCCAAGCCGCTGTTTTCCGGGCACTTGCTAGACGAATTTAAAAACGCCCTCAAAAAGAAAAAAGCCCTTGCCGCCATAACGCAGAAAAAAGCAGATTTAACCGGCAAAAAAGTTTTGCTTGCTGAAGATATGATTGTAAACGCAGAAATTATGATGGAAGTTTTGAAAATGCGTGAAATGGAGCCTGAACACGCCGAAAACGGCAGAATTGCCCTTGAAATGTTTGAAAAATCGCCGGTAAATTATTACGCCGCAATTTTGATGGATATGAGGATGCCGGAAATGGACGGCTTGGAGGCAACAATAGCAATTCGCAAACTCAATCGCCCTGATGCCTCAACCATTCCAATTATCGCCCTGACTGCCAATGCCTTTGATGAAGACGTACAACGTAGTTTACAATCCGGCTTGAACGCACATTTGAGCAAGCCCGTTAATCCCGACATTTTGTTTGATACGCTTGAAAATCTCATTCAAGATTAGGCAAAAGTTTTCACTACTGCTTAAAAATTATTCTTCGTCAATCAAAATTCCTGTCATTTTCAAAAGATATTTGGCGTTCGTGGTTGTGCAACGCCCCTCGCGCAGTTTAAAGTCAAATTTAATTTTGTTATCTTCATAGTATTCTTGAAAGTGCGCGTTGTAAATCGGCACGTCATTATTTGAAGTCATTTCGCAAAGTTCAAAATCGTGCGTTGTAACGAGCGTGATACTGCGTTCATTCGTCAAACGTTTAATCGCTTCGCGCGCGCCCAGTAACCTGTCATTTTCATTCGTACCCTTGAAAATTTCGTCAATGCAAATAAGCATTGGCAAATTTTTTTGGCTGTACTCAATCATACTTTTAATTCGCAAAAGTTCGGCATAAAAAGTTGACATACCCTGCGAAATATCGTCATTGACACGAATCGAAGTAAAAATCGCCATCTTACTGACAGAAAAACTTTCGGCACAAACAGGCGCGCCCGCGTACGCCAAAAGTACCGCGCTTGCAAGCGTGCGAATCCAAGTAGTTTTGCCTGACATATTCGCGCCGGTAATAATCGTCGTGCTTGCGCGTAAATCTGCGTTGTTTTCGACGGCTTTTTTATCAGCGATTAAAAGACTGCTTAAATTTTTCGCCTTGATTCTGGGTTTATCGCCGTCCAAAAGTTTTGGAAAACAATAAACACTTCGAGTTTGCCCGATTGACGCAAAACTCATTAAAACTTCAACTTCAGACCACGCATCTAACCATTTGCGCAAATGATTAGCCGCCGTACTGCGCCAACGCAAAAAAGCCGCCGCGCAGAAAAAGTCTAACAAAAATAATCCGTTGCCCAAAACGTAAGCTACAGGATTTTTGCGCGCGTTTGCAACTTTGACAAGCAACGATAACATTTTTAAATATTGCGCCGCCGAAACTTCATCCGTTAAATCGTCACGAATTTTTCTTAAACTGCGCGAGCTGAAGTCCGTACTTTCCAGCCTGTCAAAAATTGCTTGATACAGTTTTAATTCTTTTGAAAACATTTTCAGCGGCTTTAACAATTCTGAAGTTCGCCGCAACATTGCAAACGCAAATATCAGCGAAAGAAACGGCACGACCGGCAATAAAATCGGGTCTAAAATTTCGCGGTACGTCAAAAAACATTGCAGTAAAAAAATTGGCAGCGGCAAAAATCGCAGGTAATAAATTTTGTTTGAGTGCGGGAGCGGCACTTCGACGGCGTTTATTAATTCGGTTGTATCGTGATTGTCCGGCATCAACCGCGCGTAAGCTTCCAAGTCCAATGAAAGGCGCGGGCGTTGTAATAATTCTGCCACGCCGCGTTGACGCAGTTGCACTTCAGAAAAACTTTTCGGCGGTATTGGCGAAAGTGATTCTGCTAACCTGTCGCGCCCGCGTTTTGTACGAGCCGCGCAAATGTACTGAAAGATTGAGCCTGCGCCAAAAATATATAAATCCACGTCTTGCGGTCTGTCATTTTTTAAATAACAGCTGCCGTCCTGTGAACGTTTACGCCACGTACCGCGCGCCCTGACTATGTACGAATTTAAAACATTCAAGCGGCTTGTCAAAAATTTTTGGCGGCTTTTAATTTCGTCGTGATAACTTACCAGCCGCAGAAATATTAAAAATAAAATTGCCGCGCCCCAATAGCCTTCCCTGTAATAATCGTAGCCTATAGCAAAACTTGCAACCGTTGCCAAAAATAATCCTACTCGTACCCATGAAACTTTTTTTTCACGCCGGTACAAACTTTTTTGCTCGGTTAAATCAATTTCTCTTTCGTTGTCATAAAATTCTCTGTTCAAATATTTTCAAGTCCCTTTTTAATTTAATAATTTTATTTTTAAATATACTTTCTTTTTATAAAGAAAGTATCAAAGAAAATCTTTCGCCCGCACATGCGCTTTGCGTCTTCGTACGCTCAAACTATATCAACAGTCCGCGTTTTACGTTACTGCACGCTCCCAAAAGAGGCGCGTCTGCGCGGTTGCGGGCGGTTTTTTTCTTAATTCTTAATAATTTAAAATATTATAGCGTTTTTTCGGCGAATTGTGAAATTATTTTTGCGCGTAATAATTGCAATGGTTTTAGCTAAATGATACAATGTCAAAGATGATAAGTGTTCGGACAATATTTTTTGGAAGGGTTTTTATCATGAATTTTTTTACTAAAAAAGAGGTGGTTTACATTGAGAAACAACGAACAACAACGCGGCGAACAGCGCATTGAACAAAAATTACAGATAATCCCGCTGGGCGGCTTGGGCGAAATTGGCAAAAATATGACAGTCATTCGTTGCGGCGACGAAATGATTATCATTGATTCCGGGCTGATGTTCCCTGAAAATGAAATGCTGGGCGTAGATTTAGTTATACCGGATATTTCGTACGTGATAGAAAATGAAAAATGCTTAAAGGCAATAGTGCTGACGCACGGACACGAAGACCATATTGGCGCGTTGCCTTACATTTTGAAAAAAATTTCGGTGCCGGTTTACGGAACAAAGTTGACGCTCGGAATTTTGGAAGGGCGGCTCAAAGAAAACGGCGTTGACTGCGGAAATTTACACGCCGTTACACCCGGCGAAATTGTTATGCTCGGTTGCTTCAGCGTAGGTTTTATTCGTGTTAATCATTCAATCCCCGATTCTGTCGGCTTGTCGATTAAAACGCCGGTCGGGATGGTTGTACACACGGGCGATTTTAAATTTGACTATACGCCGGTTGACGGCAAAATGACGGATTTTCGCCGCCTTGCGGATTTAGGAAATAAAGGCGTTTTGGTTATGCTGGCCGATTCTACCAACGCCGAAAAAGAAGGACACACTTTAAGCGAAAAAACTGTTGGAGTTGCCTTCAATCGTGAATTTGCAAACGCGCAGGGCAGAATTATTGTTGCAACTTTTTCTTCAAATGTTCACAGAATTCAACAAGTTATCGATACTGCCATAAAATATCGCCGCCGCGTTGCAATTTTGGGGCGCAGCATGGTAAACGTTGTAAATATTTCAATGGAGCTCGGCTACATTCACGCGCCGGAAGGCGTCATTATCGACATTGAAGATATTGTGAATTATCCTGCAAACAAAATTGTTATAATCACTACCGGCAGTCAAGGCGAACCAATGAGCGCGCTTACAAGAATGGCGATGAGCGATCACAGGCAAGTTGACATTGTACAGGGCGATACTGTTATAATTTCGGCAACACCAATTCCCGGCAATGAAAAAGTTGTTGCAAAGACTATCGACAATCTTTTAAGACTCGGCGCAAATGTAATTTACAGCCGCTCTGAAGGTATTCACGTTTCAGGGCACGCCTCCCGGGAAGAATTAAAACTTATGCACAATCTGATTAAGCCGAAATTTTTTATTCCCGTTCACGGCGAATTGCACCATTTGTTTGCACACGCAAGATTGGCTGAAGAATTGGGAATGACGCGCGATCATATTTTAGTTGGCGAAAACGGCTTTATTTTTGAATTTACAAAGGAGCGCGGCAAAATTACCGGCAGAATTAATTGGGGCGTTGTTATGGTTGACGGCTTAGGCGTCGGCGATGTCGGAAATATTGTCCTGCGCGACCGGCGGCAACTTTCGCAGGATGGAATTTTAATTGTAGTTGTTACAATGAATCGAGAAACGGGAAAAATTGTAGCCGGTCCGGACGTTGTAAGTCGCGGCTTTGTCTACGTTCGAGAATCTGAAGAATTGATGGACGAGGCAAAGGCACGCGTTATGCAAGCGTTGAAACATTGCGCCGAAGAAAAAATTACCGACTGGTCAACAATAAAAATTAACGTCAAAGACGCCCTCGCGCAGTTTTTATTTGAACAAACCCGCCGCCGCCCGATGATTCTGCCAATTATTATGGAAATTTAAAATTATCTGCCCCAAAATTTTTGCTACGCTTTTTGAAATTTATGAAATTGATAATTTTTTTGACGACGTTAATAACAGCGGCGATAATATTTTTTGTACCGCCGGTAAAAGGGCTGGGCGAACTTGCCAAAATAATTTTCTTCCATATTCCGACGGCGTGGGTGGCAGTCATTGCGTTTTTTACGAGTGCATATTTTGCGGCAAAATTCCTGCGTACGAACGAAATTTTTTATGACGAAATGAGCGCGCACTCCGCAAAGTTAGGATTTATATTTGTGTTGCTTGCCACAATCAGCGGGGCAATTTTCAGCAAATTAACTTGGGGCGCGTTTTGGAATTGGGACCCGCGACAAACAACAATCTTTATATTAATTCTGATTTACGGAGCGTATTTGACATTGAGAGCCGCCGTCAGCAACGAAAAAGCACGCGCTAAAGTTTCGGCTGTATATTCGCTTTTCAGTGTGCTAACCGTGCCGTTTTTGGTTTTTATTTTACCGAGAATGTATTTTTCATTGCACCCCGCGCCGGTTTTTAATTCGGCGGGCAAATTGGAAATGGACGCAGAAATTTTAATCGTACTTTTGGCGGCGGTTTTCGACGCAACTTTAATTTTCTACAAACTGTTGAAAAAATAGACTCCTGCACGCGCTGCAAGGGGTCTATTTTTTATTTTTGAGTCGCGCAGATACATTTTTACTTAAAAAACAATTTAACACGCCTTAAAATCGAAATTTTAAAATTGCCCAAAATAAAATGAATTTGAAGGAAAAATTTTCAGCTTATCGAAATATATTTTCAGAAAATTTTAGCGACGGTGATAGTATGAGAAAGATTTTTTTGGCGGCGTTGCTGATAGGTTTTATTGTCTACGCCGGAATTAATTTAACTGAAAGTGTCACGCCGTACGTAAGCATTGCCGAAGCTACGACTTCAAACAAAAATGTACAGGTTAAAGGCTTGCTTGATAAAAATTTTGAGCCGCGCCAATCGAACGGCGAATTTATTTTTAATCTGCGCGACGAAAATTCTAATGAAACGCTGCAAGTAAAATATTCCGGCACGAAGCCCGACCAATTCGACGACGCCTACCATATCGTTGCAGTTGGAAAATATGACGCGGCAGACGCAACTTTTCACGCCAAAAAACTTTTAATCAAATGCCCGTCCAAATATGAAGGACAAGTTAGGGATTAGGGGCTAAGGGCTAGGGATTAGTTTTTAAAATTTAAGATGAGGTAATTTTTTGTTGACAGGAAATTTTTTATTGGCGGCAAGCGCAGTAACTTTAATCTTCAGCACTTTGAAAAAAGAATATCCACGAAAAAATTTAGTGTTAATTTCAACGGCGTTGACAATCTGTGCGAGTTTGTACTTGTGGTTTTTGATTTTCAGCAATGATTTTTCGGTTGAATATGTGGCGGCGTATTCGTCAACAACTTTACCGCCAATGTACAAAATTTCGGCGTTTTGGGCAGGGCAACAAGGCTCTTTTTTGTTTTGGTTGTTGGTACATTCAATCGTCGGCACGATTTTAATTTCAAAAAAAACGTCCGCCGAAAGTTTAAAATTTTATTTTGCCCTTGAACTAATTTTAATAATTTTTGTGTTGGAAAAAAGCCCGTTTGCCGCCAATCCTGTAACAGTTTCTGAAGGCGTCGGCTTAAACCCGCTGCTGCAAGATTTTTGGATGGCAATTCATCCGCCGGTAATTTTTGTAGGGTACGCACTTTTGGCAGTACCGCTTTCATTGAGTTTGGGAACTTTGATAAATTCGGCGGCGTCAAGAAATTGGCTTGAACCTGCGCGAGTGTGGACGCTTACGGCATTTGGATTTTTGGGCGCGGGAATATTTATAGGCGGCTATTGGGCGTACAAAGTTTTAGGCTGGGGCGGCTATTGGGCGTGGGACCCCGTCGAAAATTCTTCGCTTGTACCGTTTTTATTGGCGGCAGTTTTACTGCACTTAATCAACCTTGCAAAGAAAAAAACTGCAGTCTTGCCAATGGCGCACATTGCGGCAGTATTTACTTATTCGCTGGTAATTTACGGAACATTTTTAACTCGGTCGGGAATTTTGGGCGATTTTTCGGTACATTCATTCGCAGGCTCTGAAATTGGCTTAACAATCGCCCTTGCAAACGCGCTGATTTTAATAGGCGGCTTGCTGATAATTTTTTTTAAGGCAAAAAATTTTCCGGCGGGCAAAATGTACGAAAATTTCAGTGAACAATCTTTTATAGTTTTGTTGAGTTGCCTGCTGATAATTTTTATGGCAGTGATAGTTTGGCTTGGAATGTCAATGCCGCTCTTGACAAAATTTCTTGACAATCCGGCGGCGGTTGATGAAAGTTTTTATGTAAAAAGTACCGCGCCAATAGCGGCAGTTTTGGTTGTGTTGCTGATTTATACTTTTGCAAAATTCAAAGTAAGTTTCGGCGGCAAAATTACGCACGCGGGATTTATTTTAATGTTGGCGGCGATTGTAATTTCTTCAAGCGGCGAAACTGTCACGGCTGAACTTTCAAACGGCGTTGAAACTGAAATTGCAGGTCACAAAATTATTTACGGCGGGCAAATTATCGAAGACAGACAAAAATTTTACATTTACAAGGTTGACGGCGAAGAGGTACGCGCTTTAACAAAATTGCGAGGCAACGGCGAAGATGCCGCCCGTGAACCGGCGATTTTAAAAAATTTTTCCGGCGATATTTACATTGCGCCGCACCCGCCACAAAATATAATCGCGCAGGAATTGATTTTGGAAAAAAATAAATTCGCAATGGACGGCGAATTGGGCTATACTTTTCTTGACGCCGAAATTATTTATGACGCTGAAAATAAACCTGCGCGAGCAACGGCGATAATTGAAATTACAGACGGCGTAACAACAGAAAAAATTCAGCCGCTGATAACTGTTACGGCGGACGGCGGCACTTCAAGTGCTATAGAAATTTTTGACGGGCGGCGGCGCGTTCGATTAACCGGCATTTCCGGCGATTTACAAAAAGCACGCCTTGAAATTTTACCGACGATACAAGAAATTTCAGCCGTTCCAATTACAACGACGATTAGCACCAAGCCTTTTATTTGGTTGCTGTGGTTGAGTGTAACTGCAATTTGCGCCGGTACTTTTTTAGCTGTAAAAAAATTTTAAGGAGGTACATTTTTTGTAGTAAAAATTTTTAGGAGGGAGGGCGATTTAATGAAGCTCAAAGATTTACTTGAAAAGCACACGCTTAAATGTCTTGCGGGAGGATTTATTTTAGGCGTGGCTGCCTTAGGCGTTACCAATTTATTTTTGCACTTCAGCGGCACAAAAACTTTTTGCGGGCAATGTCATTCAATGAAACACGAAGCGGCAACTTTCGCAATGTCAAGCCACAGAGAATTGGACTGCGTGGAATGCCATTTACCGCACGATAACACGCCGCACTATTTAATCGAAAAAGGGCGTACCGGTATGGTCGATATGTACCATGAAATGTTGAGAGATTATCCCGAAAGAATCAAGCTTGACAAAGACGCCCGCAAAATGGTTAGTGAAAATTGCTTACGTTGCCACGAAGCCACAATGTCTTATGTAAGCACTGCGCCCGGCGGTTCTCAAGATGACTGCTTAAAGTGTCACAGCAGAATTGCGCACGGCTCAAATCATTTGGAGGGAGGTATTCAAGTTGACTAAGTTACAAAAATATTTGGCGGGAGCATTGGTTTTGGGTATAGCATTTTTCGTATTCGTTGTTGCAGTAATAAGAATTGGAATTGCTAAGCCGGCAACAAAATTTGAACTTGCACACATTCCCGACGATCAAAGATTAACAAGAATGGGATTCGCTGAAGCGTACCCTTTGCAATTTGAAAGTTTTAAAATGAATATGCGCGGAGACCCCAGCCCTACAGGATTTGGCGGCGCGCAATTTGGCAATTCACATTTAACTGAACAACCTGAACAACTCGAACTTTTCAAAGGTTACAAATTTTCAATCCAGTATGACGACGACAGAGGGCACTGGTACGCCGGACAAGATATTCTTGAATCTAAACGCCGCCCCGGACAAAAAGGCTCCTGCATAACTTGTAAGGGCTCCTATATGTACGACGTTTATTTTAAAGAGAGTGGCTGGGATTACGCCTCAAAACCTTTTGACGAAATTGCCGCGCCTATTAAAGAGGATGAATGGTTCGGCTGTTCAAGTTGTCACGATCCCGATACTATGCAACTGCGCGTTTACAATCAAGGCTTTATTGAATCAATGGCTGAAAAAGGAATTGACATTTCAAAGGCAACTCATAACGAAATGCGCGCTTATGTTTGCGCTCAATGTCATACCGAATATTTTTTCACGGCTGAAGATGGGCGCGTACATATGCCCTACGCTAACGGCTTTGACGCTGAATCAGAATGGGCGTACTATCAAGACGGACACGCCAAAGGATTTACCGGCGATTGGACACACCCCGACAGCAATGCAAGAATGTTAAAGGCGCAACACCCCGACTTTGAATGTTGGCAACTTAGCGTTCACGCAGATGCAGGCGTTACTTGTGTTGATTGTCATATGCCTTATATGAGAAATGACGGGCAAAAGTACACTTCGCACTGGATGACTTCGCCGCTTAAAACTACTGAACAATCTTGCTTAAAGTGCCACGATGAATCAGCTGAAGTTTTAACCGCTCGCGTTCAAACAATTCACGACAATACTTTCAAACTTCAAAGAATCGCCGGCGAAACTACCGCACGCGCACATACAACTATACAAGCCGCCGCCGCTGCCGGTGCTACTGATGAACAACTCGCGCAGGCCAGGTTATTGGTTCGTGAGGCGCAATGGTACTGGGATTGGGTAGCCGCCGAAAATGGTATGGGATTCCACAATCCTGACAGAGTTATGAGAACGCTGGGACTTGCAATAGATCGCGCTCATCAAGCTATAGAAAGTGCAAATGCTGTTGTACGCGGCAGTATAACTACCAATCCCGTACTTCAACCGCCGCAAAGTTAAAATTTTTTCTTAGAACTAAAAAAGCCGCCGAATGTTTCGGCGGTTTTTTGTTGGGATAAATATAAAGAAACGGATTACTTAATTTCGACTTTTGCGCCGACTTCTTCGAGTTTCGCTTTGAGAGCTTCAGCGTCAGCCTTTGAAATTTTTTCTTTGACAGGAGCGGGTGCGCCGTCAACAAGTGCTTTTGCTTCTTTAAGACCAAGACCTGTTGCTTCACGGACAGCTTTAATAACCTTAATTTTTTCTGCGCCGATTTCAGCAAGAATAACGTCAAATTCGGTTTTTTCTTCTTCTTCAGCGGCGGCGGCTACAGGAGCTGCTGCGGCAACTGCTACAGGAGCGGCGGCGGAAACGCCAAATTTTTCTTCCATTGCTTTTACGAGTTCGGAAAGTTCCAAAACTGTCATTGAGCCGATAGCTTCAATAATTTCTTCTTTAGTCATAGCCATTTTTATATAACCTCCAAATTTTAACTGTTTTCAAATTTCACGGGAACTAATCCCTAATTAAGCGGCTTCTTTTTCTTTCTTTTCGCGCAGAGCATCGATAACGCCGATAGCATTGCGAATAATAGCGGAAAGAAGTCCAACCGTATTTGAAAGCGGAGCATTCATGCTGCCCAAAAGTTTTGCAATAAGTTCTTCCTTGCTTGGCAATGCTGCCAATGCTTTAACTTCCTTATCGCTAAGAACTTTTTTATCAAGAATACCCGCTTTAATTGTCAAAATACCAGGATCTTCCAGCTTGTTTTTCTTCATAAAATCTACGAGAATTTTTGCCGGAGCGACCGCGTCAGTTGTTGAAAAAGCAATAGCCGTTGTACCTTCAAGGTGAGAATCGAGCCCTTCAATCCCCAAATCTTTTGCTGCAAGTCTAAGCATTGTATTTTTAACAACTTTGTAACTTACGCCTGCTTCGCGCAGTTCACGGCGCATTTGAGTATCTGTGGCGACGTTCAAGCCTTTGTAACTTGTGACGATGACGCTTTTTGCACTTTCAAGCCACGTTTTAATTTCAGCAACTACAGCCTGTTTCTTAGGTGTTACACCCACTTTAAATTCACCTCCCGAAAAGAATTGCGGGATTAAAAAAATCCCCGACCTAAAGACAATCGGAGACGCTTTTTTAATGGTAAACTCCGACCTCGACAGGATTTACTTTGCACCTGTTGTCTATGGTCTTATTTTAGTTTAGTGGTGTTGTAGTGCGATAGCAAAAACTACCCAACTACCCCACTATCCAACTATAACACTATATCAAGGTAAAATTACCGGAACGCCGGGACCCATTGTCGAACTAAGCGTAATGGAGCGAACATATTGCCCTTTTGCCGCCGCCGGTTTTACACGAATTAAAGTATCCAGCAACGTTTGATAATTTTCAACGAGTTTTTGATCTTCAAAAGATTTTTTGCCGATAGGGCAATGAATGTTACCGGCTTTATCAGTGCGGTATTCGACTTTACCGGCTTTTTGTTCAGCTATAGCCTTTGCAATATCCGGCGTAACAGTGCCGAGTTTTGGGTTAGGCATTAAGCCGCGCGGTCCCAAAAGTTTACCGAGACGCCCGACAACGCCCATCATGTCAGGGGTTGCAACTGCAACATCGAAATCGAACCAGCCGCCCTTGATTTTTTCAATGAGTTCATCAGAGCCTACATAATCTGCGCCGGCGTCTTCAGCCTCTTTGACTTTATCGCCCTTTGTGAAAACCAAAACGCGCTTAGATTTACCTGTACCGTTCGGCAGGACAACCGCGCCGCGCACTTGTTGATCGTTGTACTTGGGGTCGACGCCCAAACGCACGTGCATTTCAATAGTTTCATCGAATTTGGCGGGAGCGGTTTTCTTCGCCAAATCTACAGCTTCTGCAACTTCGTACAGCTTACCGGCTTCCAAAAGTTCAGCCGCTGCACGATACTTTTTGCCTTTTTTTGCCATTAAAAAAACTCCTCCAATCGTGGTACAAACGAATTAATCTCCCACTTTTGAAAATGCAACTTACGCTACAATTTCAATTCCCATACTTCTTGCAGTACCTTCAATCATACTTGTTGCCGCTTCGATTGAGCCCGCGTTCAAGTCTTTCATTTTAAGTTCGGCAATTTCTTGAGCTTTGGCGCGCGGAAGTTTGGCAACTTTATTCTTGTTAGGTTCGCCGGATGCTTTTTCGATACCGGCTGCTTTTTTCAGCAAGACTGCCGCCGGTGGAGTTTTGGTAATGAACGTGAAGGATCTGTCTTCATAAACCGAAATTACAACCGGAATAATCAAGCCTGCTTGTTGTGCGGTGCGGTCGTTAAATTCTTTGACGAACGCCATAATATTAACGCCTGCTTGACCGAGCGCAGGACCTACAGGCGGCGCGGGAGTCGCTTTACCTGCCGGAACTTGCAACTTTACAACTTTAGTAACTTTCTTTGCCACAATTACACCTCCTTTCGGTGGAAATTACATTTTCTCAACGTCGCTAACGTCTAAATCAACCGGCGCATTTTCTACCAAAACTTTGACGCGCCGTCTTTCAATGTCAATTTCTTTTACAGTAGCAACGCGGTTTTCAAACAATCCGGAAACAATTCTGACGCGGTCGCCGACTTCAAAACCTATCGGAGTATCTTCAGGGCGTGCCTCTGCCAATTCGACTAAAATTCTTTTTGCTTCTTCGAGTGTCAAAGGTATTGGCTCTTTTTCCGATCCTACAAATCCTGTTACGCCGTTGGTATTTCTGACTACGAACCACGAATAGTTATTGACAATCATATTTACCATAACGTAGCCGGGAATTAATTTCTTTTTGACAACGCGCCGCTTGCCGTCCTTAAATTCGGATTCTTCACGCATTGGAACTACAACTTCAAAAATTACGTCGTCTAAGTTTTGTGCAATAACTTTTTTTTCAAGATTGGCTTTTACTTTGTTTTCGTAGCCGGAAAAAGTATGAATGACATACCATGCGCGCTTTGAAATATCCTTTGTATCTGAATCATTTGGCTTGTGTTCCATTTAAGGACTCCTTTCAGCCGAGAATGAAGCGAAACAGTTTTGAAAAAGCCGTATCGCACACCCATATTAACGCGCAAACTACCACTACTGCTATTCCAACAACGCCTGTGTAAGACGCCAATTCTTTTTTTGTTGGCCACGATACCTTGTTTAATTCGGTGCGGACTTCCCTAAGAAATTGCATTGCGCCTTTTTTTTCGCCGCTTTGTTCGGACAAATCTTACACCTCCGCCAACTTCAGTTTATTTTGTTTCCTTATGCAGAGTGTGCTTTTTGCAGAATTTGCAATACTTTTTCATTTCGATTCTGTCGGGGGTATTCTTTTTGTTTTTGTTTGTCCTGTAGTTACGATTTTTGCACTCGGTACAGGAAAGCGTAATGTTAGTGCGCATTCTTTTGCCTCCTTAAAAATAAAACCCCTAAGCACAGGGGATTAGTTTGCAAAATTGGTGGCGGCAAAAAGACTTGAACTTTTGACCCACCGGGTATGAACCGATTGCTCTAGCCAACTGAGCTATGCCGCCATATTATGGAGCTGATACGCAGATTTGAACTGCGGACCTCCAACTTACCAAGTTGGTGCTGCTACCGTAACTGAGCTATATCAGCATTGGTTGCGGGACCCTGACTCGAACAGGGAGCCTTGGGTTATGAGCCCAAAATGTTACCATTACACTATCCCGCTTATTTATTTTTTTTTACTGAATCATTCAGCGTGCATAGTATAGCAATTAAATTTGTTTATGTCAAGAAAAATTTTTCCGGCTGAAAATTTCCCTCAAAAATAAAAAAAATTATTGACGCCATTTCGTTTTTGTAGTAAATTTATCTTGTAAAATCAAACCAACAAAAACAGAAAAACCGCCAATAAAACC
This sequence comes from uncultured Selenomonadales bacterium, assembly GCA_937901445.1. Lineage (GTDB taxonomy): Bacteria > Bacillota > Negativicutes > Selenomonadales > Selenomonadaceae > Quinella. Next base: position 4,577 of record CALDHY010000019.1, on the reverse strand, counting down.
ATAATTATTTTAGGAGGTTTAATGTTTTTTGTCAAGGAAAGGAAAGTGATTTTTATGATGGCAAGTGAAGCGTACTTTATTTTGTCACATCATCTCTCTGAATTGCCTCAACCCTTAAGGGACGCCGTTGAATTTACTTTAGCAAACTGGGGCAAAATAAAAAGTAATGCTAAAGAAATTCATAATTATTCAATGAGTCTTGAAGATTTACCTGGTGAAGAATGGCGCGACGTTATCGGCTATGAAGGATTATATCAAGTCAGTAATATGGGCAGGGTAAAAAGTTTTTGTGAACAAACAGCGCGTATTCTTAGCCCTTGTCCAAACAAAAAAGGTTATTATATGGTACACCTTCATAAAGACGGCAAAAAAAAGAATTTTGGAATTCACGTTTTGGTTGCGACAGCTTTTATTCCAAATCCCGAAAATAAGCCGGAAGTCAATCATCTTGACAGGGATAAAACAAATAATCGCGCAGATAATCTTGAATGGAATACAGGCGAAGAGAATAAAAAACATGCTCGTGAAACAAATCCTAAAGAAATTAAGCAAAGAAAAAAGCAAGTTAGACTGACTGAAGACCAAATTCATCTTATTCGTCAAATTTGTATACCCGGCGATAGTATTTATGGAATTGCCGCACTTGCAAGAATGTTTGATGTTCATGAAGATACTATTAGCAGAATTGTTCAAGGCAAGAGCTACAAGAATGTAAAATAATTATTCGTGCCATTCAATAAAAATAATTTTTTAAATTTATTGTCCAACCTCATTTCTTGCCAACGCTTGTAATTTGTAAAGCGTGTTCAATGCTTCAATCGGCGTTAAGGTTGTAACGTCCAATTTCAAAAGTTCCTTCAAGCCCTGCGATACAAATAAACTTTGTACCGGCGCGGGCTTTTTTTGTACCGGCGCAGATTTTACAGGCTCGGAATTTTCAAGCGCAGTTAAAATTTCTTCGGCGCGTTTCATAACTGCATTTGGCAAGCCCGCCAATTTTGCAACCTGTATACCGTACGATTTATCCGCGCCGCCGGGCGTAATTCTGCGCAAAAAAATAATTTCACTGCCGCGCTCCTTAACCGCCGTACAAAAATTTTCAATGTTGGCAGAATTGTCGGCAAGGTCTGTTAATTCGTGGTAGTGCGTGGCAAAAAGAGTTTTGGCGTGTATTTTTTTATCAATGTATTCAATGACTGCGCGGGCAATGCTCATACCGTCGAAAGTTGAAGTTCCGCGCCCGACCTCGTCCAAAATTATCAAACTGCGATTCGTGGCGTATTTTAAAATCTGCGCGACTTCATTCATTTCAACCATAAAAGTTGACTGTCCGCTAACTAAATCATCGCTTGCGCCAATTCTTGTAAAAATCCTGTCAACCGGCGAAATATTGGCACTTGCCGCCGGAATAAAACTGCCGGCTTGCGTCATTAAAACAATCAAGGCAACTTGCCGCATATAGGTTGACTTGCCCGCCATATTCGGTCCGGTAATTATCATAATTTCGCTACGTTTAGGATTTAAATTTGTGTTATTCGGTACAAACAAACTGTTAGACAAAATTTTTTCAACAAGCGGATGACGCCCGTCTTTAATTTCAATTTTGCCTTCAATGTTTAAATCGGGGCGAACGTAATTATTTTGAGTTGCCGCTTCAGCCAAACTTGCAACCGCGTCAAGCAGGGCAATTCTTTTGGCGGTGTCTTGAATCTGCGCGAGGCAATTTTTAATTTGATCACGAACAAGGCAAAAAATATTGTATTCAAGCGCAACAATTTTTTCTTGCGCACCGAGAATTTTAATTTCAAAATTTTTAAGCTCATCGTTTACGTAACGTTCAGCATTTGTAAGCGTTTGTTTCCTGACGTAATTATCGGGGATTTTATCTGCGCCGCTGTGTCGAACTTCGATATAGTAGCCGAAAACTTTGTTGTAGCCGACTTTCAGCGAGCGAATACCCGTCCGAGCTTTTTCTTTATCTTCAAACTCCTGTAAAAATCCCCTGCTGTCAGTTGAAATTTTTCTGTATTCGTCAAGCTCCTCACTGTAGCCGCGATTGATAATCCCGCCATCACGAATTGTAAGCGGCGCATCTTCGACAATGGCGCGTTCGATTAAATCAACTTCCGCCGAATAATCTTTCAAACCGTCGCGGCAAGCCTTCAAAATATCGCCGGAAACTTTTTCAAGCGTCGATTTAATTTTTGGAATGACGCGCAAGGAAAATTTCAGCGCGGTTAAATCCCTTGCGTTTGCACTGCCGATTTCAATTTTTGTCATAAGGCGTTCAAGGTCTCGAATTTCTTTCAAACTTTCCTGCAAATTTTTTCTAAGCGTAAAATTTTTAAAAAGTTCGTCCACCGCGTCAAGCCTGCGATTAATCGCCGTAATATCGACAAGCGGACTTTCTAACCAATGGCGCAAAAGGCGGTTGCCCAGCGGCGTTTTTGTATAGTCTAAAACGGCAAACAGTGTATCTTTCTTTGAACCCTCGCGCAGGTTACGTACAATTTCAAGATTTTTTAAAGCATTGGCGTCCAAAATTAAATGACTGCTTAAATCCAGCCGCGTCAACTTCGACAAGTGATTTAAATCTGTTCGTACGGTTTTATGAAGATAATTTAACAAAAATTCAACGGCGGAGGCGGCAGTTTCTGACACGGGAAAATCTTTTTCGTCAAAGTGTTGAGCCAAAAATTCAGATTTTTCTTCGGCGTCAATTTTCGTAAATGTGCAACTGCCCAATTTCAACTTGACAAAATTTTTCAGCTTATCTTGAAAAGTTAAATCGCCGGTAGTCAAAATTTCGTGCGGCGTCAAGCGGTACAATTCGTCACAAAGATTTTGCAGGCGGTCTTTGCCTTCATACAGACAATAAAAAATTTCGCCGGTTGAAACGTCCGCGCAGGCAAGCGCAATTTCGCTGCCGTATTCGTAAAACAGCGCAAGATAATTATTATTGGCGTCTGCCAAAAAATCATCAGTCAAAATTGTACCGGGCGTAACAATTTTTGTAAGTTCACGGTCGGTTAAACCTTTCGCCTTAGGGTCGCCCACTTGGTCGACAATCGCCACGCGGTAACCTTTGTTGACGAGCCTTTGAAGATAATTTTCTACAGCGTGAGCCGGTACGCCGCACATTGGCGTTTCTTGTCTGTGAGTAAGCGTTAATCCGAGTTCAGCGGCGGCAGTTTTGGCGTCATCGAAAAACATTTCAAAAAAATCGCCCAATCTGAAAAATAAAAGCGCGTCTTGATTTTTCTTTTTTTCCCTCAAATATTGCTCCATCATAGGAGTTAAATTTTTATCGTTCAAATCATCAACTCATTTTGTTTTTGAGAATGATTATAGCACTAAATTTTTTGCGTGGCTAAAGTTTTTTTATAAATTGTAAACTGATTGAGAAAAATTTTTTGACATAAATAAAAATTGAAAAGAGGTCGCTCGCCGCACTCCGTTTTTGCCTGTGATTAAAAATTACGATAGCCCGTAGGACGCGGCGGCAACCTGTGAATTACTTTTTGTTTGTCGTGAAAAACACAGGCGAGCGACGCTTCTTTCTTTTAGGCGGCTTTTCTTTCTTCTAAAGAAAGAAAAACCGTATTTAAAATAAAAAAATTTTAATTCTTAAATGATAAAGTTTTACGCAAATTTTTAATTTCCTTGCTGAAACGTTCCTCTTCACTGAAAATACAGCCGCAATAATTCTGCCGGTAAAGTTCCAATTCCAAACTTAAATCAATTCCGCGTTGCCAACCTGCGCGAAAATCTTCATAGTAAAATTGGACGCCGTAACTTTTGGCAAAATACTCGGCAATTTTTTTCATAAGTTCGTGGTTTTGATGAATGCTGTAGAAAAGCGTTGACGTGAAAACTTCAAAATTATTTTCGGCGGCAAATTTCGCAGTTTCACTCAATCGCCACGAATAACAAATTTTACAGCGATTGTGAAAGCCGTCAGCATTTTTGAAAGTGTCTTCGTCATTGACGCCGCCAATAACGCTTGAAACTTTTGACAAAAAATCTCTCAAGCCGTAATGATTTTCAGCTAAAAATTTTATGTTGACCTTTTCGGCAAATTCCCGCGCCGCTCGAAGTCTTTTGCGCCATTCTTGATAGGGATGAATATTTGGGTTGAAAAAAAATCCTACCGGCTCAAATCCTTTTTCGCGCAGATTTTCGGTAGGATAACAGGAACAAGGTCCGCAACACATATGCATTAAAATTTTCATTTGTGCAACACCATTTTTACGGCGTCTTTTAACAAGTCAAGTTGTGTAGAAAGTCTAGCGTCAACGCCGCCGTTCGGAGTTTCAATTACGCAATCGCCCGGCTTTAACGCTTCATCTGAAACAACTTCCAAAATTGCCGTGCCGTCTGTCAACATTGATTGAAATTCACTGCGCGCCATTAAAATTAAATCGTAACTTTCAGGCTCGACGTGAATTTTGACTTCTTTTTGGTCGCGCACATATTGAATCGCCTCACGCACAACCGGTAAAATCATTTGCGGAACGTCCAAAAAATGTTGCGGCAAAATTTTTTCAACCGCCTGCATTACAACTTTTAAGATCGGA
>CALDHY010000018.1 GCA_937901445.1 uncultured Selenomonadales bacterium | reverse complement strand
TATTCGCTTGCAATTCAAGACTACGTAGGCGGCGGCGACGATTTGGCTTGATTAAGGTGCTCAACGTCAAAAATAAACGCTGAATCTTGACAAAGAGAATATTTCTTGTAAAAATATCGTTGCAGAATTGTAACGGTATTTTTTAATTTCAATAAAAAACCTGCGCGAGGAAATTTCTAAAAATAAAAAGCAAGGGGCGATTTTAATGCAGTACGTAAAACTCGGCAATTCAGATTTAAATGTTTCAAGAATTTGTTTAGGCTGTATGGGATTCGGCAACGCTGCAACCGGTCAACACAGTTGGACGCTCGATGAAGAAAAATCCCGTGAAATTATCAAACACGCACTCGAACTCGGCGTAAATTTTTTTGATACGGCGATTGTCTACCAACAAGGCAGCAGTGAACAATTTGTAGGGCGCGCGCTCAAAGATTTTGCAAAGCGCGATGAAGTTTTTATTGCCACAAAATTTTTGCCACGTTCCCCTGCCGAAATTGAAAATAATATCAGCGGCAAGCAACACGTTACAAATTCGCTCAATCAAAGTTTGAAAAACTTGGGCGCAGATTATGTTGACTTGTATATTTACCATATGTGGGATTATCAGACGCCGATTTTTGAAATTTTAGAGGCGTTGAACGACGCAGTTAAAGCCGGTAAAGTTCGTTACATTGGAATTGCGAATTGTTACGCTTACCAACTTGCAAAAGCTAACGCGCTCGCCGAAAAAAATAATTTTGCAAAATTTATTTCAGTTCAGAATCATTACAATTTGCTTTTCCGCGAAGAAGAACGGGAAATGGCGGCGTTTTGCGCTGAAGATAATATTGCAATGACGCCCTACAGTGCACTTGCAAGCGGCAGACTTTCCAAAAAGCCCGGCGAAACTTCAAAACGCCTCCAAGAAGATTCTTATGCAAAATTCAAGTACGATGCAACCGCCGAAATTGACTCAAAAATTATTGAGCGCGTCATTGAACTTTCTGAAAAATACGGCGTGTCAATGACTGAAATTTCTTTGGCATGGCTTCTTACAAAAGTTGAATCGCCGGTTGTCGGCGCGACAAAATTTCATCATATCGACGGTGCGGCTAAGGCTACAGATTTAAAACTTTCTGCTGAAGATATTAACTACCTTGAGGAATTGTACGTACCGCATAAGTTGGTAGGAGTTATGGCGCAGAATAAACCCGCTTCAAATAAAAATTCGCAAGGAGCAACGCTCATTAATCATTCGCCTTGCAGGATTCAGAACGCGCCCAAAATTTAAAATCGATTTTAAAGCCCTTGAGAGCCGTTTTAAGCGGCTTTTATTTTTTTTTAGGTAAAATTGTACCAACGCAATAAAAAAACGTCGTACAGGGCAATTACAGGCGTTTCTGAAGGCTATTTAACTCTGCCGACAATTTCTTTGATACTTTGCAAATTTTTTTTGCGCAGATATTTTTCTAAGCCGTCGATAATTTCGTTTGTAACATTGGGATTGGAAAAATTCGCCGTACCGACTGCAACAGCTGACGCGCCCGCCAAAAAAAATTCTACCGCGTCTTCAGCCGTGCGAATGCCGCCCATTCCTATTATTGGAACTTTGACAACCTGCGCGACTTGATAAACCATACGGACGGCAACCGGTTTAACTGCGCCGCCTGAAAGTCCGCCGGTAATATTTCCGAGCGTAGGTTTCCACGTATGAATATTAATTTCCATTCCCATCAAAGTATTAATCAGCGAAATACAATCTGCACCTGCCGCCTCAACCGCCCGCGCAATTTCAGTAATATCAGTAACATTTGGGCTAAGTTTAACGATAACCGGCTTACTTGTATTTTTTTTAGCCGCCGCCGTAACTTCAGCCGCCGCCTTTGCATTTGTACCAAAAATAATCCCGCCATCTTTTACATTTGGGCAGGAAATATTTAACTCAATCGCCGCCACGCCTTCAACGTCCAAAAGTTTTGCTAAGCTGCCGTAATCTTCGACACTGCCGCCGCTGATATTTACAATGACGTTAAATTTGTCTTTGATACGCGGCAAAATTTTTTCTAAAAAATTTTCAACGCCGGGATTTTCCAAGCCGATACAATTTAACATACCGGCGGGCGTTTCAGTAATTCGCACGCCCTTATTTCCTGCGCGAGGTTTTGGCGTGATACATTTAACCATAACGCCGCCGAGTCTTTTTAAGTCAACAAAATCTTCAAATTCTTCACCAAATCCAAAAGTCCCCGACGCCGTCAAAATTGGCGTGTTCATTTTTATACCGCAAATTTCAGTTCTTAACATAAAAATCCCTCAAATATTTAGCAGTTAAACTTTCTGCAACATTAATAATTTCGTCCGGCGTACCCTGCGCGACGATTCTTCCGCCGCTGTAGCCGCCGCCCGGTCCCATATCAATTATAAAATCGCTGTTTGCAATTAAATCTAAATCGTGTTCAATGACAATCACGGTTGCGCCTGCCTCAACCAATTTATTAAAAACTGCAAGCAAAGTTTGAACGTCCAGCGGGTGAAGTCCTACTGTTGGTTCATCAAATACAAATACCGCGTCAGCTTGAGATTTTTTCATTTCGCTTGCAAGTTTCAAACGTTGCGCTTCGCCGCCGCTAAGTGCGGGCGTATCTTCGCCCAATGTCAAATATCCCAATCCCAATTCCTGTAAAATTTTTAGTTTGTCAAAAATTTTTTTATTTTTATCGAAAATTGGAATTGCCTCGTTGATTGTCATTTTCATAATTTGCGGCAAGCTAAAATTTTCCAAATAAATATTTTCAGCCGCCGCGCCGTAACGGGAGCCGTGACAATCCGGACAAATAACCGTAACATCAGGCAAAAATTGAACGTCAAGCAAAATTTGCCCCGTGCCGTCGCAAGTTTGACAGCGTAATTTGCCCGTGTTGTATGAAAAATCACTTGCAGTAAAATCTGAATTGGCGGCGAAAAGTTTTCTTAAATCGTCCATAACGCCGCTGTAAGTTGCAACCGTCGAACGAATATTTATACCAATGGGCGCGGAGTCAATCAGATTGGCGCGGTTAATTCCTTCAGCAGAAATTTTTTTGACGTGCGCGGGAAGTTTAGTTTTATTTATAAAAGCCGTCAACGCGGGAATTAAACTTTCAAGAATCAGTGTAGTTTTGCCACTGCCGCTAACGCCCGTAACTGAAATTAATCTGCCTTTAGGAATATCAAGCGAAATTTCTTTTACCGTATGAACAGGCGCAGTTTCCAAAATAATTTTGCCGTTGTCAAAAAGATTTTCTTTAGAAATTCTTTTGCGCGTCAATACGTTAATTTCTTCAGTGATAAAGCCGGCGATTTTTGAATTTGGATTTTTAGAAATTTCTTCAACCGTACCCTGCGCGATAATCGTGCCGCCGTCATTTCCGGCAAGCGGTCCCATTTCAATCAGATAATCTGCCTGTTTCAAAACTCTAACATCGTGATCAACCAAAACTACAGAATTTCCGGCTGCGATTAAATTTTTTACAACCGCCATTAAGCCTTCAATGTTGGAAGGGTGCAAGCCAATAGACGGCTCATCAAGCACGTACAAAACGCCGGTAGTTTCATTGCGAACTGCGCGAGCAAGTTGGATTCTTTGACGTTCGCCGGTTGAAAGAGTATTGCCCGCCCTGTCAAGCGAAAGATAACCTAAGCCCAAATCAATCAGCCGTTTTGCGTTGTCAAGAAAACTTTCAATGATACTTTCAGCCATTGGAATTAATTTTTCCGGCAAAGTTGCAGGAACATTTTTAACCCAAATAATTAATTCGTCAAGCGTCATCGCGGTTGCTTCAGCCAAATTTTTTCCGGCAAGAATTGTTGAACGAACTTTAGCACTTAAGCGCGTACCGTGACAATCAGGGCAAGTTCCAATGCGCAAAAATTTTTCAACACGTTTCATACCGGCTTCATCTTTAACTTTTGACAGCGCGTTTTCAACGGTGTAAATTGCGTTAAAATATGTAAAATCCATTTCGCCGGCTTGTCCCGTTTTCATTTGATAAACCATATGATGCTTGACGGGTTCGCCGTGAAAAACAATTTCGCGCTCCTTGTCAGTTAAATCTTTGAAAGGTACATTCGTGCGGACGCCCAAATCCCTTGCAATATCTTTCATAAGCGACCACATTAAAGTTTGCCAAGGTAAAACTGCGCCTTCGTCAATCGTCAAATTTTCGTTAGGTACAAGCGTGGATTCATCAACAATATAAGAAATACCCGTACCGCCGCAAGTTTTGCATGCACCGTCAGAATTAAAAGCCATTTCCTCCGCGCCGGGTCCAAAAAATTCTTCGCCGCAAATTGGACACTTAATCGGAACCATTAAAGAAACCGCCATGCTTGGTTCTGTCAAATGCCCGTTAGGACAACAATGACTGCCTACGCGGGAAAATAAAAGCCGCAAACTGTTTAAAAGTTCAGACATAGTACCAAAAGTACTGCGAATACCCGGAATCGCGGGGCGTTGATGAAGTGCAAGCGCGGCGGGTACGTGTTTAATTTCGTCTAAATCTGCCTTGCCTGTTTGAGAAATTCGGCGGCGCGTGTAAGTTGACAACGCCTCTAAATATCTGCGCGAGCCTTCGGCGTAAAGTGTACCGAGTGCAAGTGAACTTTTGCCACTGCCGCTGACGCCCGCTATTGCCGTAAGTTTGCCGAGCGGTATTTCAACATTAATATTTTTAAGATTGTGAACACGTGCGCCGCGTACAGAAATACTTTTAACTTCATTCATAAAATTTCTCCAATATTTTTAATCCTTAGCCCCTAGTCCTTAGTCCCTAGCCCTTAGCCCCTAATTCGGGATTTTTTCAATTTCAAAAGTGCGCGGCTGATAATTCTTGCCGTAATTTCTATCAATCCACTGTACGAACTCAAAAAGGCAAATTAAACACTTGATGCCCTCTTCATAGTTAAAATTTTTTTCGTTGTGAATAGCTTTGTTGCCGGAAATTCGGCAGTGATGAATTTTTTTGAGTAAATTTTTTCCGACGGCAACGGCAAATGAACTGCTTGAAATCAGCGTAAATAATTTATCTGAACTGTTTGTATTCGTGAAAAATTTTTTATCGTTATCGTACAGCCACTTAACGCAAGCTTCCATAGCCGTCCGCACCAGTTTTACGCAGGAATTGGGCGACCTTTCAAAGGATAATTCGGCTTCAATACAATCATCAGCGAAAATTTTAAATTCCGGCTTATCCTTCAAAAATGAAAAATTCGACTCGATTTTTTTCGGCTTTAATGGAAAAACTTCGTAAGCGTCGAAAACGGGACCATCTTTGCAAACTTTTTTTCTGCCGTTTGAAGTGTCAATCGAACAACTTAAACACGCGCCCAAGCCGCAAGCCATACGCCGTTCAAATGAAACATAACAGGGCAAATCATTTTCAGCCGCAATTTGCGCGACGCCGCGCATCATAATTTCCGGACCGCAAGTATAAATTGCCGCGTAGTTGTCATATTCCAAAACTTCAGGTAAAAGTGTTGTTACAAAACCTTTGCTGCCCTTGCTGCCGTCGTCCGTCGTTATATAAATTTTTCCGACTTCAGATTTAAATTCTTTAATCCAAAAATTAATTTCGCCGTAAGTTTTGCCGCCCATTAAAATATCAACTGCAGAGATTTTTTCAGCCACGCTTAAAAGCGGTGCAATTCCCATACCGCCGCCGACAAGCAAAATTTTTTCTGCAATATTTATATTAAAGCCGTTGCCGAGTGCGCCCAAAATATTTAAGTGTTCGCCGCTCTTTTTAGTTGACAGAAATTTTGTACCGCGCCCGACTAATCTGTAAAAAATTTTAACAACGCCGTTTTTGGCGGAGGCAATACCGAGCGGGCGGCGCAATGTAAATTCATCTGAAAGTTTGACTTGTACGAATTGCCCCGCGCTTGCAATTTCTGAAAGTTCCTGTGAGAAAATTTCAAGTTTAAAAATATTTTCTGCAACTTGAATGTTCGATTTTATTACAGTATCAAAAAGTTTTTTCAATTCCCTACCCCCTAATCAGCCGCCTTGCATTTGGGATTCTTTCAATTTGTGCCGGCGTTGATTTTTGCCCTTCATAATTTTTGGTGTCAAGCAAATTAATTGTATCGTCGATAAACTTTAGCGCGGCTTTTTCATACTTTAAAATTTCCTCGCGCAGATTTTTTATTGAAATTAAAAAATACCGTTACAATTCTGTAACGATATTTTTACAAGAAATATTCTCTTTGTCAAGATTCAGCGTTTATTTTTGGCGTCAAGCAAATTAATTGTATCGTCAATAAATTTCAGCGCGGCTTTTTCTGAAAGTATCGCCGTTGATTCGTACTTTGAAATTTCCTCGCGCAGATTTTTTAATTGCGGGTCTAACTTTTTATTTTGCAAAGATTTTAACGCCAATCTGTCAGCCTGCGCGATTCTTTTAAATTGTTCGAGTTGCGGCTTACATTCTGCCAAAATTTCCGGCGTCAAATTTTCCAACAAAATATCGGCGGCAATTTCCATATTATCAATCATTGCTGAAATTTCAGTAGAATTAAAACTGCGTCCTGCGCGAGCTGAAGAAATTATATATTGCGCCTCTAACGCAAATTCGGGAGCATCGTCCGCGCCGCATTTCGCCCAATTATTTTCCATATGGCGTGAATGAATTGCAAAAATTTTCATGGCGTCAGCAACTTTGCCGAATTGCAATTCAATATTTTTATTCCACGAAATTTCGGCGTCATAAACAGCGGGAGCGTTGGCGTATTCCGCGCCTGTTGCAAGGGCGATTTTTGAAAGTTGATACTGTGACATTGGATTAAAGAAAATCGCCTGTACATTTTGCGCGGGAAGTTTTTCAATCGCTCCGAGTGCAAGTTTAGCATTGCGTTTGCCGCCCGCCGTCAAAGAATAATCGTTTACAGGGTAATTCCACCAAATACCTAAATCACGCCCGTAAATTTTATTGGCGGCTTGAAAATCTTCTTCAGAAATTCCGGCGCAAACAACGCCTTCGCCCGTGTACAGCACAATGATTTTTTTATCCAGATTGGCGGCAAAATCTTCAGTGTAAGAATTGACTTTGCCGCGCCCGTTCACCATATCAAGTCTATAATATTCAGTCGGTACGGTTATTAAAGTTTCAACGTCTCTGTAACGTTCACGAAGTGTACTTTGAAGTTTATTTAAAAAATTGGCTTGTTGCTTGCCGTCCTCGTGGTGTTTGCCTTTGCTGTCTTTTAAATCGTCAAAGAAAATTGCAAAGTTACGAACGCCAATATTGTACATTGAATCAATTTTTCTAAGCAAAAGTTTAAAATCTTCGTCGCCCTTTTTACCGCTGTAATTTAAATCCAGACCAGGCGAAATTGCGAAAATAAACCTTACGCCGTTTTCCTTAGCCGCGTCAACCAAATCTTGCAACTCTAAAATTTTTTCTTCTGGATAGGGCGTGCGCCATTTTTCCCTGTGATAAGGATCATCTTTCGGTGCGTAAATGTAAGCGTTCAAATTATGTTGGCGGCAAAAATTCATTAAATCTGCGCGATTTTCAAAAGTCCACGTTTCGCCATAAAAACCTTCGACAACGCCGCGTAAGGGTATAGGCGCGGCAAAACTTGTACTTGAAAATAAAATCAGTGAAAATATAAGCGGTACAAATTTTTTCATTTTTGAGCCTCCTGATATTGGCGGAAATTTTTTAAAATACAAATTGGGCGTTTTTCTGAAGCGTTGCCAAAAGGATTGTCAATCAACAAGTTACTTGCAAGTTGCGCGTTCATACCGGGCGTCGCGCCGACAATTCTGGAACGTTTTAAATCGTTTACGTCAGCGATCATTGCGCCGAAACAACCGAGCCGCGCCTTAATTGCGGCAACAACTTTATCAGGTTCTTCCGGACCGTATACAACGGTTTTATCGAAAGGCGGCATATCGCCTGTTACGTCGTCGATTAACGCGGCTTGACGCCCGCCCCATTTATAAAAAAGTCCCGGCATTCCAATAACTTTACCCAAAAATCCCGCAAAAAGCGCAAATGCTACGCGCCAATCGCCCTCTTTCCTCATTAAAGCTTGCATACCGTGCGGCGTTGCCAAACTGCCGTAATCCGGAATAAATCTGCAACAAAAACGCGCAAGGCAGGTAATTTTCATTTCGTCGGGGCGCACAATATTTCCCTGCGTTATCGCCACGACACTTTCGGCAACCGTCAAAACGTCATTTTCGGTAATTATATCTTTCGTGTACCTTTCTATTGCGTCAACAATATCATCTTTCGGCGTCAAAATTCTTGTCGTAATTGGAATAATTTCTACTGCCATTTTTTCACTCCTCAATCAGATTTACGCCGGTTAATTTAGCCAATTCTTCAGCCGTCAAAACAACGCGGGCTATTGACCAATGCATGGGCGTGCGTCCAACTTCACGGTAAACAATTTCAATCGGAAAATCTACCATATGACTTAAAGCCTCTTCAAGCGTCATACCTTTTCGCGCAGTCAATGTAATTGTTTCAACCAAATTGACGCTTTGTTGGTGTTCAATTACCAATGCTTCAAAATAATCATCTTCACGGGGCTTGCCTTCGCGTTCAACTTTGCCGCGCACGGAAATTCCGTCGTATTGTTCAAACGGCAACAGCGGGTGGCAAATTGCATCGACAATCATTACAGATTGTTTGCCCTCGTTGCGAAATTCTATCGTTGTTGAAAGTGTAACGGATTTTTCGTCGCGTGATAAAATTTTAAAAGGCGTCCGAGTTTGCAATTTCGGTACAAGCTTTTCTTGCCCGCGATTTTTTAAAAAAATAAAAATCCCAAGACAAAAAATAACCGCCGCGCCTAAAATCCCTTCAAGAATTACCATTGATAAAAATTCCCTCCCAAAAAACTTGCCTAACTTGCAAAGGTAGTTTAAAATACGGTTTATTATTTTAGCGTTTTAATTTGAAATTGTAAAGGAAATTTAGGGGATAGTGATTAGACATCGGTTTTTCTTTCTTCAGAACTTGGTTATAAATTTAAATTTTTTCTATTTAAATGTACTTTCTTTCTTTAAAAGAAATAAAGTACCAAAGAAAGAATCTTGCCCGCGCAGGGCACCTGCGTTCATGTACGCTCGAAGTAGGGCTTCCGCCACCTCGTACGCTCTAACATTCCCCTGACCCGTGCAAAGCGCGGGCGTCTCTTTACAGACTGTGAATTTTGGTTTAAAAATTTTTAAAAACTTTTGAGGTTATTTAAAATGAGCGAAAATCTGAAAAATATTTTGATAGTAAAACTTTCAGCCATTGGTGACGTAATTCACGCGCTGCCGGTAAGTTACGCAATAAAAGAAACTTTCCCTGACGCAAAATTAACGTGGGTTGTCGAGCCGCCCGCCTATGATTTACTTAAAATGAATCCCTGCGTTGACAAAATTATTTTGTTTGAGAAAAAAGAATTTAAAACTTTTAGCGGCTTCGTCAAAAGATTTTTCCCGTTCAAAAAAATTATTCAATCTGAAAGTTACGACGCCGTTTTAGACTTGCAGGGGCTTTTTAAATCTGCGGCAATAGCTTTTTTCGCCAAGTCAAATATCAAGCTCGGAATTTGCAATATGCGCGAAATGAGCAATACCGTTTCAACGCCGGTAATTGGTGAACACGCGCAAGGGCACATTGTTGAAAGATATTTGGATACGGCGCGGGCTATTGGTTGCCGCGTCGATAAAGTTGTTTTTCCAATAGAAATTCCGCGTGAAGAAATTTATAACGCCCGTGAAATTATGAAACAAGCCGGGCTTGACGAAAATAAACCTTACTTTGTATTTGCCATTGGGGCGAATTGGAATAATAAGCGTTGGCGTACAGATTTTTTTGCTGAATTCGGAAATTGGCTTTACAGTGTAAAAGTTACGCCCGTAATAATCGGCGGCGGGCAGGTTGACTTCAGTCGCGCAGCTGATATTTATTCGGCAATGGAAAAATCGCCCGTCAATCTTGTCAACAAAACAAATTTAATGCAGCTTGCTTACGTCATAAAAAAAGCGCGCCTTGTACTTGGCGGCGATACCGGACCTGTACATTTGGCGGCGGGATTGGGCGTGCGAACTGTAATGTTAATGGGACCGACTGACGCCAACAGAAACGGTCCTTACGGGCAAATTGAAAACGCCATTGAAGTTGACAGAGACTGTAAAGGTTGTTGGAAGCGCGCCTGTCCAAAAAATGAAGATTGCCTTGAAAATATCTCCGTGCAACAGGTACGGGAAAAAATTTTGTCTATAAAATAAGGAGGATTTATTTTGAAACAGAAAAAAGTTTTGGTTCACGGCTCGATTGAAAGTTTGAAAGAATTTTTGCAAAGTCCTTTCAATGCCGAATATTACGCTCTTGCACTCGTTTCTGAAGATTTTGAGGGAATTGACATTGATTCTCAAAATGGGGGGGGGCAGTGGGAATTTCTCACACCTTCAAAACTTAATAAATTTGCTTATGAATTGATTGACGGTATAGTTTTGACTGATGAACAAAACCGCTACACTGCACTGAATTATTTCATTAATGACGGCGTCGAGCCGCGCAAAATTATTCTCTGGAATAATCAAGGCGTGCCGGAATTTTTCAACGCAAGACAAAAAGACGGTACAGAAATTGTTTTTATGGAAGGGTTGCAATTTCACATTCGGTCGCAGGAAGATTCAGATTTTTTGAATAGAATTCGCGGTTATCTTTTCAGCCAAAAACAATTTTACGCAATACCTCCTTCGCAGTACAAAACGCTGATTGAAAGGCAGTACAGACGCCCAATTAACTGGGAAAATCCCAAAACTTTTACCGAAAAAATTCAATGGATGAAATTGTACGATTCAACGCCAATAAAAACGCGCCTTGCTGATAAATATTTAGTGCGGCAATGGGTAGCCGAAAAAATTGGCGCAGAATATTTAATACCGCTTTTGGGCGTTTGGGATAATTTTGACGATATAGATTTTGATTTATTGCCGGAACAATTTGTTTTAAAGTGCAATCACGGCTCGGCTATGAATATCATTGTTCGTGATAAAAAAACTTTCAATATTGAAAATGCTCGCGAAAAAATTAATGCGTGGCTTGCCATAGATTTTGGCGCGTTCCTTTGTGAACTTCATTACAACAATATTAAGAAAAAAATTATCGCTGAAAAATTTTTGACCGATGGAAAAAATTTAGATTTAACAGATTATAAATTTATGTGTTTCAACGGAAAACCGGAATACTGTTTGTTTTATTCAGACCGTTCAACGGATTGTCGATTAGATTATTTTGATATGGATTGGAAACTTACAAATTTTGAGTCCAGTGAACATCGTAACAGCGACCACCCTGAAAAAATTTTGCAGCCGGAAAATTTTGAACTTATGAAAAAACTTGCCGCCGAATTATGCAAAGATTTTGCACATGTGCGAGTAGATTTTTATGAAGTTGAAGGGAAAGTTTATTTTGGCGAAATGACATTTACGCCGGCGGCAGGATTGGTAACTTTTAAACCCGCCGGTACAAATGAATATTTGGGCAGTTTATTAACTTTGCCCGCGCCAACAGAATTTAAGCAACTTTCTCGATAACAAAAAAAGTTGCGTGCGCCTTTGCAAATAAAGTTCCCGCCGCGTCCATAATTCCACATTCGCAAATCATAATATTGTTGCCGTCGTGTAAAATTTTGGCGTCAGTAAAAATTTTCGTTCCAATTTTAACGGCGTGCATAAATTCAATCGTCATGGAAACCGTGACGACTTTTTTATTTCGCACAAAACACGCCGCGCCCATTGCCGTATCAGCCATAGTTGTCATTACGCCGCCATGTAAAATGTTGTAGCAGTTTGAATGTTGGCTTTTCACTTCCAATTCAAGCCGCACGCCGCCTTCAGCCGTCGGTACAATATCCGCGTTCAGAAAATCGCAAATTGTATTGTCGTGGCAAAATCTTATAACTTCAGATTGTTTCAAGTAAAATGCTCCTTTTTAGTTGAATATTTCTTACTATCCCACTATCAAACTATTCCACTATCACACTACAACACCTGCGCGAAGTTGTCAAATTGAAATTAAAGGAAGATTTTTTTTAGTGTCGAAAATTAATTTGATTAATATTGAGGAGGAATTTATTTTAATGAATTTATTTGAAACTGAACTTGGCGGCAGAAAATTAATTGTCGAACAGGGAAAAATGGCAAAACAGGCTAACGGCGCAGTTTTGGTGCGTTATGGCGATACAGCAGTTTTGGTTGCAGTAACTTCTTCAGCAAAGCCGCGTGAAGGCGCAGATTTTTTCCCGTTGACTGTAGATTATGAAGAAAAAATGTATTCAAGCGGCAAAATTCCCGGCAGTTTCCACAAGCGCGAAGGTCGCCCGCAAACAAGCGCAATTTTACGCAGCAGATTAGTTGACAGACCAATTCGCCCGCTTTTCCCTGAAGGTTTTAGAAATGATGTGCAAGTTACGGCAACCGTTATTTGTTACGACGCAGATAACGCGCCTGAAATTCCCGCAATGCTCGGCGCGTCCTGCGCAATTTGTATTTCTGATATTCCTTTCAACGGTCCAATCGCCGGTGTTCGTGTCGGCAGGGTTAACGGCGATTTTATTATTAATCCTACGCAGGAACAAGCCGAAAAATCCGAACTTGATTTAATGGTTGCCGGTTCAGCCGATGCGGTTATGATGGTTGAGGCGGGCGCAAAAGAATTACCTGAAGAAATTATCCTTGAGGCGATTTTATTTGGGCACGAAGAAATTAAAAAGCTTGTCGCCTTTCAAAATGAAATTGTCGCCGCCGTTGGCAAGGAAAAAGCCGATTATCCGCTGTTTCATCCCAATGAAGAAATTGAAGCGGCAGTACGTGAAATTGCACCCGCCAAAATTGACGCGGCAGTAAGAAACCCTGACAAGCTTGCACGGGATGCCGCAGTTGACGCAGTGCAGGAAGAAATTACCGCCGAATTGCTGGAAAAATTCCCTGCTGAAGAATATCCCGACGCCGAAAAAGAAATTGGTGAAGTCTTTTACAAAGTCAAAAAAGACATTGTACGCCGCATGATAACTCATGAAAAAATCCGCCCCGACGGACGCGAGCTTGAGGAAGTACGCCCTATCACTTGTGAAGTTGGACTTTTCGCACGCACGCACGGCAGCGGGCTTTTTACGCGCGGGCAAACTCAAGTTTTGACAATTACAACTTTAGGCTCAATCGGCGATGAACAAATTGTTGACGGCTTGGATCCTGAATTTACTAAACACTATTTACACCACTATAATTTTCCCGGCTTTTCGGTTGGAGAGGCGCGCCCCTCGCGCAGTCCCGGTCGTCGTGAAATTGGACACGGCGCACTTGCCGAACGCGCCCTTGAGCCTATGATCCCGCCGCTTGAAGAATTTCCCTATACAATCCGCCTTGTTTCTGAAGTTTTGGAAAGTAACGGCTCCAGCTCAATGGGCAGTGTTTGCGGCAGTACTTTAAGCTTGATGAACGCCGGCGTAAAAATTAAACGCCCTGTAAGCGGCGTTGCAATGGGGCTTGTTAAAGACGGCGATAAACATACAATTTTGACTGATATTCAAGGAATGGAAGACGCGCTCGGCGATATGGATTTTAAAGTTGCAGGTACAACTGAAGGCGTTACTGCAATTCAAATGGATATTAAAATTGCGGGCATTACCCGTGAAATTTTATCTGATGCACTCGCGCAGGCTAAACGCGGCAGGGCTTTTATCCTTGAAAAAATGCTTGAATGTATCAGCGAACCTGCGGCTGAACTTTCGCCGTATGCTCCGCGTGTTATGACTATGAAAATTCCCGTTGATAAAATCCGTGAAGTTATCGGCACCGGCGGTAAAATGGTTAACAAAATTATCGAAGAAACCGGCGTTACCATTGACATTGAAGACGACGGAAATATTTTTGTTACTTCACAAGATGTTGACGGGATTAAACGCGCGCTCAAGATGATTGAAGACGTTATTCACGATTTTGAAATTGGTGAAGTTTACGAAAATTGCCCCGTTACAAGGATTGAAACTTTTGGCGCGTTTGTGGAATTGTTGCCGGGACGTGAGGGACTTTGCCACATTTCGCAACTTGCAATGAATCGCGTTGAAAAAGTTGAAGACGTTGTAAAAATTGGCGATACTTTGACGGTTAAAGTTATTGAAATTGACGAGCGCGGCAAAGTTAATGTAAGTCATAAGGCAACTTTGACTTCTTCAGATTCAAGACGCCCCGCCGCTCCCAAAACTTTTGCCGGAAAACCGCCGGAAAAAAATTTTGCAGACAGAAAACCCGCCGATAAAAAACTGCCCGATAAAAAGCTGCCGGAACGAAAATTTTCTGACAGAAAACCCTATGAAAGAAATTCAAATGACAGGTACGGCAACCGCAACCGCCGGAGGGATTAATTTTACAAGCGTTTAACGTTCAATTATCTAAAATAAAAATAAGCTGTCTTAAAGGCGATTTTACGGCAGGAAGGAGCGATTTATCTTGAAAATTTTTAGCGTTTTAGTTTTGATAATTTTTGTATTGACAAGTTCAAAAGTTTTTGCCGCCGAAACTCGCGCAGATTTTGAGGAACTTTCTGAAACCGTAAATAATTTTAACTGGAATTACTTTTCTAAACTTGACAAGGATAAAAATATTTTCTATTCGCCGTACAGTATCGCTGCCGCTTTTTCAATAGTGGCAAACGGCGCAACCGGGCGCACTCAAAGAGAAATTCTTAACGCCCTTTCAACAAAAAATATTCAAACTTTGAATTACGGCTTTAAAAATTTCCGCGCCGTTATGGAAGAAAATTATTCTGACGGCACAATTTTAAAAGAGGCTGATTTAATTCTTATCGACAAAAATTTTACCGGCAATGGAATTAATTCAAATTTTCAAGATTCTGTTGAAGAATTTTATAACGCGCAAATTGACACGGCGGATTTTGGCGGCAACCTTGACGGCGAAAAGGAACGTATCAAAAATTGGGTCGCCGAAAATACCGACAATTTCATTTCGGATTATAAATCTGCCGCCGGAATTGACACGGTTTTAGATTTACTCAACGTCATTTACTTTAAGGGCAAATGGGTAAATCCATTTGACGCCGAAAAAACTTGGAAGTCGAACTTTACCAATAATGACGGCTCCAAAAGTAAAGTGCAAATGATGGCGCAAAGTTTCAAAAATAAAATTCGCTATTACGCGGACGAAAAATTTATGGCGATTGAAATACCGTACGAAAAAAATTTTGCCGCAATGTATGTAATTCTGCCGCGTAATGAAGACGCTTTAAACGTTGCTGAACTTTGGGACGCCGAAAAAAACTCTTACAAAGAAAACTTTTTGGCTAATTTAAAAGCCGCGCCAATTTTTAACGGTACGATTGAAGTTTTTATTCCGAAATTTGAACTCGATATAAAAAATAAACTCAATGAAGATTTACAGAGAATGGGAATTCGCCGCGCCTTCAATGACAACGCCGAATTTTCCAATATTATCAAAAGAACTCAACTGAAAATCAGCAACGCCACTCATCAAGCAAAAATAAAAGTTGACGAAGAAGGCACGGAAGCCGCCGCAGTTACTGAAATTACTATGACTAAGACAACTGCCGCCGCGCCGTCGCGCAGGATTTATTTTCGTGCTGACAGACCGTTTTTGTTTGTAATTCGTGACGTTCAATCTGAAATTGATTTATTTACCGGCGCAGTAAATGAATTGAAATAATTTTTGGGTAAAATTTAAGCCGTTGAATTGGACGGCTTTTTTTATTTCATAAAATCCTTGACAAAGGCAAGTCGGGGGGGGGTATAATTAGTTTTAATATTTATGGAAAAATTTTTTTGAAGGGGGAATTTTTTTGGACGCAGGAATTTTTATAGATCGTGATGAACTGCGCGAGGATTTTAAAACTCAATGTCAAAATTTATCGGCGAGCGGCAGTAAAGTTATCAATTATTACGGCGTGGCGGGAATGGGAAAAACCGCGCTGTTGAAAAATTTAATGGATTCATTGCAGGGCAGTTTGATTGATTCTGTTTATCACGATTTCGACTCTGTAAATGATATGCGCGTTGTATTAAAAAAATTGGCGCGCCGCTTTTCAAAAATCGGCTTTGAGTTCCCGCTGTTTGAAATGGGCTGTTATCTTTATGAAGTCAACATTGGCGAAAATGTTTACCCGCCGAAACAGAAAAATTTTTTGGAAGAATACCCCTTTTTGACTGACAATATAGGATTAGCGGCGGCGGTTGCCTCAACTGTTGCAACGGGCGGCGTGGCAGGCGTGGTTGTCGGTGTTGACGCGGCGTTTAAAGCTTTGCCGCTTATCAGTGATTTAATCGTTAAAGTTTACAATTACTGTGTTGGAAATATCGGCGCAGATTCAGACTACAAAAAGCACGTCGAAAAAACCATTGACGAACTTAAAAACCTTGATGAAAATACAACCAACGAAAATGATTTTGAAGATAAACTTGTAAACCTTTTCGCGCAGGATTTTTCACACTGTATGCAAAAAAATAATCGCAAGGTTGCAATTTTCCTTGACAGCTACGAAATTTTGTTGAGCAAAGGCAAAAAAACTAAGGAACACCCCGAGCCGGATTGGTGGCTGAAAGAAATTTTAAATTTTGAAATTCCAAATGTTATCTGGATTCTTAGCGGCAGAAATAAATTGCGTTATCTGCGCGGTAAAGCCGTTCAACACGAATTAAAGCCCTTTGATGATGTTGTTTCATTAAAATTTTTGCAAAGTCGCGGTATTGAAAAAAATCCCGCGCTTTGTTATCAGCTTACAAAATTGACGCGCGGTTATCCACTGTACCTTGAACTTTGCGCCGAGCATTACAAACTTTTGAAAAAGAAAGACAAGCGCAACGAGCCGGATATTTCAGAATTCGGCTCCGAAAATGAAGATTTTATTGAACGCCGAAATAAAATTGTTTTCAATCTGATTGAGTGCATGGACGATACCGGAATTCGTGAAACGATAAAATATTTTTGCGCGCTGAAAATTTGGTCTGACGATATGGCTTACAATGTCATTCCGGTTTTCAATGAAACTGCGTACAACATTTTGAAAAATTATTCATTCGTGCGGGCGGCTGACGACGACGAAATTTCAAAAAATTTTTTTTATGTTGATAACGCGGTACAGGAAATTTTGCTGTCAAAGTACAAGAAAGAAAATCCCTTTGTAATTGCAAATTCCTTGAAAAACTCCAACAAATTTTTTGCCGAACTGATAAGAAATTCGGCTGACGATTATATTTTTTGCGGCTACTGTTACAGACTTTGGAGCGATACAATAATTAGGCTTGTTGACGACGTCGACGAATTAAAATCTTGGTACGAAAAGTTTTTTGAGCCGCGCACGGGTTTTAAAAGTGATTTTGTTGTTGAGCCGGATTTTCGCGCAGAATCTGAAAATATCACGCGGGCTTTTTTTGCCAAAATTAAAACGCTGTTGAAGTCCAATGAAAAAAATTTTGTTTACGCTTATTTTGAATTGATGCTTGCCCATTTGAACAACGTACAAAAAAGATTTTCGACGGCGGCTGACTACGCAGAATCAGCTTACAAAAAATTTGTCGAGTTGGATACAAGCGGCGAAAATGTAATTTTATCGCTGAAAATTTTGGCGGCGGCTTACAAAGGGCAAGGTCTCAACAAAAAGCAAATTGAAACTCAACGCCAAATTGTAACCGCTACAGAAAAATATTTTAATGACTTTGAAAAAACTATCGCCGAGCTTGAAAATTTGTACGATGTTTTGACTGAAAACAATCTGCGCTACGACGCTATCGAAGTTCGCCGGCAAATGATTGACGTTTACAAAAATGAATACGGCGCGGAAAGTGAAGAAACTTTATTGGCAATGGGCGAATTGGCTGACGAATGGGACGACTTCACAAAATTTGATAAGGCGTTGGAAATTCGGCAGGAAATTTTGGAAATTGTCAAAGGCGATACCGCCGCCGAAATTGAGGCTGAAAAACAAATTGCCTACATTTACCACCACGCCAAAAATTATCCCAAAGAAATTGAACACTACGAAAAAGTTTTGGAACTTATCCGCGCGGAATCCGGCGAATACAGCGAAGATTTAATGGAGCCGCTTTCTGAAATGGCTGAAACTTTTTGGGATATAAATAATTTCGACGAATGGGGCAAAAAGCGCGATGAAATTGTTGCAATTTACCAACAAAAAATTTCTGAAGAATCTGCGCGACGCGGCGAAAATTCTCGTGAAGTTGTTGACGTGATACAAACTTTGATTCATTGGCTGTCAAAGATTGAAGCAAATGAAGACGTTGCAAAGTGGGACGAAATTTTACAGCAGAAAAAAGCCGCCGGCAACATTCAAGACAAAGAATACAATTTTAATTTTGACGATGACGAAGAAGAATTTGAAGAAGGCGACGAATTGGAAGAACTGCACAATAATTTTGACGAATTGCAAGAAAAACTGGAAAAAATTTTTGACAGTGAAACTTTTGAAGAATTTTTAGACGTTGCAAAAGAATTGGTAAAATTTGCCGCGCACAATCCTGAATACGCCGACGAAATTGAAACTTTGACAGAAATTATTGACACGCTGAAAGATTTGTTTGATAAAAAATTGGAAATGGAAATTGCCGCCGCCGTTATCGACTTCAGCAACAGATTAACCTACAGTTACATTGATTCACAAGACTTTGACGCCGCGCAGAATGTCAACGCCGAAATATTAAACTTCAGCAAAGAAAATTTCGGCGATTATTCGGACGAGACAATTTCCGTACTTTACGCGCAGGGCGATTTACTTTTTGCCAATGAAAATTTTGAAGAATCGCTGAATTGTTGCAGGGAGATTGTCAATATTTTCAAGGATAACCGCGGCGACGAAAATTTCGGGCATATCGTGGCACTGAAAAATTTGACTGTAAAATTAAAAGATTTGCAATGCTACGATGAAGCCGTTGGCGCAGTTTTTGAAATTATCGACAACTACAAAAAATTTCACGGCGATAATGTTTTACATTTTATTGACGCCTATAACCATTTGGCGGAACTTTACGAGCTGAAACAAGATTTTGACAACGCGCTGAAATGGCGGCAACACGTTATTGACACTTACAAAAAAACGTGGGGACCGGAAAAAATAAATACCATTGACGCAATAGCAGATAAAGCCGCAACTTTTGAAATGGCTGAAAATTTTTCTGACGCGCTGGAATTGCGAAAGGAAGTTGCCAAAATTTACAACCTCAAAAAGAAAAAATCCGGCGATGATTTCTTTGACGAAAATTTACAGGAAGCCTTTGAAAATATAATTTCGGTGTTGGAAAAAATTAATCCGGCTGAAGTCGAAATTTGGCAGAAAAAAATTACCGCCCTTGAAGACGGCAGTTACAATACTGAAGACGAAGATTTAAATTAAACAAAAATTCTTGCCGCGTTCGAGCGGCTTTTTTTATTGCGGAAAAATTTTATCAAGTGCAACCAGTACGCCGTCTTCATTGTTGGAAGGGCAAACGTATTTTGCAACGTCTTTGACATTTTGCGCCGCGTTGCCCATTGCGTAACTTTCGCCGCAATATTTTAACATTTCAATATCGTTGCCGCTGTCGCCGAACGCCGCACATTCCGCCGGTGAAATTTTCCAACGTTCAACCAATCTTTTCAAGCCTGACGCCTTATGACAGCCCGTCAAAATTAAATCAATGGAGCCGTGCCCGCTGGTTGTCGGTGTCAATTTCCCCAAAAGTCTTTCCTTGAAAAATTCGTAGTAAAAGTAAGTTTTTTCTTCAGGGACAATCGGCGCAAATTTTAAAATTTGGTCGTCAACCGCGTTAAAATCGTCAACCCATTCAAGGCGCGGGTAATAAAGTTTCATATGGTCAAAAAATTCTTGGTTGACAGTGCCGCGCTTATAGTACGCGCTTTTCGCTCCGCACATCATATTTAAAATTTCGGGATTTTGCTCGCAAAGTTCAGTTACAAATTTAACCGTGTCTTTCGGAATATCGCCAACAAAAATTAATTCACCGTGATCTTTCACATACGCGCCATTTTCGGCAACGTAGGAAATATTTTCGCCGTAACCGCTGAAAATGTTGTACAGCTGATAATATTGGTTACCGCTCGCCACAACAAAATTACAACCGGCGGCAGTCATACGCGCCAAAATTTTTTTGAAGCGTTCAGCGTCGTAGGTGTAATTGTCACGCATAAAAGTCCCGTCAACATCGACAGCTACAAGTTTTATCATGAAAATCCCTCCAAAAACTTTTATAAAAATTTTCGTGAAACTTGAAATAAATCCTGCCGTTTTCAAAAATCTTAAATTGCCGCTATTTATTTTGTTTGAAATGGTGTAAAATATTTTAAATTTTAATGAAGGAAGGCGATTATCAAATTGACAACAAAAAAAATTGAACTGCGAAATTTTGAAGAAACACGCGCCATTTTGGGCGAACGTGATGAATTTTTACAGTTACTGGACGAAAAATTTAACTGCAGAATTGTAAGCAGGGGAAATTTCATTGAACTTTTCGGCGAAGATTTGGAAGTTGAACACGCCGCGCAGGTTATCGACGAAATTAAAAAACTCCACCGCGCCGGAAATATTATAGCAATGAATGACGTTGCCGCCGCCGTCAAACTTGTAAAAAATAATCGCGCAGATGATTTACAAAAACTTTTCGGCGAAACAATAATTGTAACTGCGCGAGGCACGCACATTCACGCCAAAAGTACAGGGCAACAAAATTATATTGACACAATGAAAAACCACGTGATAACTTTTGGAATTGGTCCCGCCGGTACTGGCAAAACTTTTTTGGCGGTTGCAATGGCGGCGTACTATTTGCGCGTTCGTGAAGTAAAAAAAATTATCTTGACGCGCCCTGCGGTTGAAGCCGGCGAAAAGTTGGGATTTTTGCCCGGCGATATGCAAGAAAAAGTTGACCCGTACCTGCGCCCGCTGTATGACGCCCTGCAAGATATTTGGGGCGTTGATATGTACCAAAAATTTTTTACAAAAGGAATAATCGAAATTGCGCCGCTTGCCTATATGCGCGGACGAACTTTGAGCGATGCTTTTATAATTTTGGACGAGGCGCAAAATACAACTTCCCGCCAAATGAAAATGTTTTTGACGCGCTTAGGTTTTAATTCAAGAATGGCGGTTACGGGCGATTTAAGCCAAGTTGACTTGCCGCGCGGCGTAAATTCAGGATTAGCTGAAGCGGTTGAAATTTTACACGGCGTTGAGGGAATTGGAATTTGTGAATTAAATTCTGCTGACGTTGTGCGTCATGATGTTGTTTCAAAAATTATTGAGGCTTATGATTTAAGGGCTAAGGATTAAGGATTAGGGGCTAAGGTTTTTATGAACACGATAATAAATTTTGAACCGGAAAATTTGACAGTCGAAGAAAAAATTTTATCAGAAATTTTGCGCGCGGCTGACGTTGTAGGCAAGCTTTACGACTGCGAAAACGCCGAACTTAGCGTAACTTTGACTGACGATAAAAATATACACGCACTGAATAAAAAGTACCGTAACATTGACAGACCTACCGACGTTTTGAGTTTTGCATTTCGTGAAAGTGAAGAGCCGGAAATTTTAAACGCCGAAGTTGAAATTTTGGGCGATATAATAATTTCGCTTGAACGCGCCAAAATTCAAGCTGAAGAATTTGGACACTCATACCTGCGCGAGGTAATTTTTTTGGAAGTACACGGGCTTTTACATTTGCTCGGTTATGACCATATCGAAGAAGCCGAAAGAATCGAAATGGAAAACGAACAAAAATTTATAATGGAACAACTTGGAATTGGGAGGGATTGAATTTTGTATAAATCTGGATTTATTGCAGTTATAGGGCGTCCGAATGTTGGAAAATCGACGCTGATTAATAAAATCATTGGGCAGAAAATAGCCATTATGTCAGATAAGCCGCAAACTACGCGCAGCCGTATTCAATGCATTTTGACGCAGAATGACGCGCAATTTATTTTTCTTGATACGCCCGGTATTCACAAGCCGAAATTTAAACTCGGCGAATATATGTTAAAGGCGGCGGAAGGTACACTCAAGGAAGTTGACGCAATTTTTTTTGTCATTGACGCTACAGAAAAATTTGGCGGCGGCGAAAAATATATTTTGGAACGCCTTAACGAAACTTCACAGCCGGTTATTCTTGTCATTAACAAAATTGATTTACTTGAACGTGAAAAAATTTTGCCGTTAATCGCCGCCTATTCCGAACGCTATAATTTTGCGGCAACCGTACCAATCAGCGCGGCGGACGGTACAAACATTGACGAACTTTTAAACGAGGCGAAAAAATTTTTGCCGGAAGGTCCGAAATATTATCCTTCAGATATGGTTACAGACCAGCCGGAACGCTTGATTATTTCTGAAATTATCCGTGAAAAAATTTTGCACGTTACTGAAGACGAAGTGCCGCACGCCGTCGCAGTTGACATTGAAGAAATTACCGCACGCAAAAATAATGTAACCTACATTCGCGCCACAATCTACGTTGAGCGTGATTCGCAGAAAGGAATTTTAATTGGCAAGGACGGCGGGCTTTTAAAAGGCGTCGGTAAGAATGCACGCCCTGAAATTGAAATGCTTTTGGGTACGAAAGTTTTTCTTGATTTGTGGGTTAAAGTCAAAAAAGATTGGCGAAATTCACTTGGCGCAATTCAAGGTTTCGGCTTGGGCGATAATTGATGAAATATATTTTACTGCCGTTTGTGGCGTGGATAGTTTCCGGCTCCTTGAAATTTTTAATAAACAGTTTGAAAAGCGGCAGTCTTAAAGGCGGCAAAAAATTAATCGGTTACGGCGGCTTGCCGAGTACTCATACGGCGATAATTTCTTCAGCGGTTTTTTTTTACGGATTCAGCGAAAGTTTTTTTAATTCAACTTTTACGCTGGGCTTGAGTGTAATGATGCTTTTTATAATGGACGCGCACAATTTGCGGCGGAAAATCGGCGTACATGCTGAAGTTTTAAATAAATTGCAAAATGAAACTGTCCTGCGCGAGCGAATGGGGCATACGTGGCTTGAAATTTTTTGCGGCTTGATTGTAGGATTGATTTTAGGTTATATTTTCGCCAAAATTTTGTAAGAGGCTTTCAAACTGCAGTTAAAAAGCGATTGACGAAAGGGAGGATTGATTTTGGAACTGAAAGACAAAGAAAAAAAATTGACAACGCGAATTTCCGAATGTTTTTTGGACGGTCTGATAGTAATTGTGCCGCCCGCAATTACGATTTTTATTGTATTTTGGATTTTGGATTTGACTGAAGGCAAACTCGGCAAATTTATTTCTCAAGAATTTCAAATAAGTTTTCCCGGTATCGGCTTGGTAACAATCGCCGTTTCAGTTTTGGTTATAGGATTTGTCACGGGAAATAATTTGGCGAAACAGATTATCGAACTTGCAGAATTGTTGCTTGATAAAATTCCCGTCGTCAAATTTATTTACAGCTCGGTTAAGCAATTTTCGCAGGCGGTGTTGACTTCCAATTCTGCATTCAAACACGTTGTACTTGTACCGTACCATCAAAGTTGGGCGTTGGGTTTTTTAATGACGAATGTACCGCCTCAAGTACGTGAAAAGCTCGGCGTCGATTATGTTTGCGTGTTTGTGCCTTGGAGCTTGAATATGACTTCGGGAACAAATTTATTTGTGCGGCGGCAAGAAATTATTTTCGTCAATATGAAGGCAGAGGACGCCTTGCAATTTATGTTGACAGCAGGTACAATTTCAAAGAAGACTCAAAAATAAATAAGCCCGCAGACGCGCCTGAAGGGGTCTGTAAGCGGCGTTTGACGTTTTCAAGTACAAAGTTATTAAAAAAATTAAAACCCGCCTTAAAATCGATTTTACGGGCAATGTTTTAAAAATTACGGGAGGCAAAAAATTTGGTTATAACAATAATTTCAACGATATTTGTATTTGGATTGTTGGTTTTATTTCACGAATTCGGGCACTTTATCACGGCGAAATTTACCGGAATGCGCGTTGACGAATTTGCAATAGGATTCGGACCAAAACTTTTCAGCAAAAAATACGGCGAAACAAAATATTCACTGCGCGCCTTGCCTTTGGGCGGCTTTAATGATATTGCCGGTATGGACGCTACAGATAATCCTGCAGGCGAACGCGGATTTTGTGAAAAGCCGGTTCTTTCCAGAATGATTGTAATTCTTGCCGGTTCTTTTATGAATTTTGTTTTGCCGATAATTTTATTTTTTGGGATATATGCAACGGTCGGCGTCGGCAAGCCTTCAGTTGAGCCTGTAATTGGCGGCGTCATTGATGATTTTCCGGCGGCTCGCGCAGGTTTACAAGTCGGCGATAAAATTTTGACTGTTGACGGCGAAAAAGTTGCAACGTGGGAAGATTTTCTCAACAAAGTTAAAACGCTTGAAACTGAACGCGCCGTAACTTTGACATACGAAAGAAATTCGCAAGTTACAGAAATTTTATTGACGCCGCAATTTGACGAAAAATCTAAAAGAATTTTAATAGGCGTGCAAAATTCCATAATCTACGAGCCGCAAAGTATAGGCGTTGCGTTTATTTCTGCCGTTACTCATACGAAAGATATTATGATTTATATGATTAACGCGCTTGCAGATATTTTTAAAGCCCCTTCAAATGCAGAATTGGCGGGACCTATAGGAATTGCAAAAATGGCAGGGCAAGCCGCCGAAACAGGCTTAATTTCGCTGTTAAACTTTGCCGCGTTGTTGAGTTTGAATTTGGGAATAATAAACTTATTGCCGGTTCCTGCGCTGGACGGCGGGCACTTTGTAAATTTGGTAATTGAGGCGGTACGCGGCAAGCCAATGAGTCAAAAAGCTTTAATGTACACTCAACGCGCCGGAATGGCACTGTTGCTGTTGCTGACGCTTTACGCAACGACAAGCGATTTGGCAAGAGTATTTTTCGGCAGGTAATTTTAATGGAAGAAATTTTTACCATAGGTTATTCCGCCTTCAGCCTTGAAAATTTTGTCGAAGTTTTGAAAAATTATTCTATAACGGTTTTAATTGACGTTCGCAGTATTCCGCTGTCCACGTACTTTAAAGAATTTAATCAAAAAAATCTTTCGCAAGTTTTGCGCCAAAATGACATTATCTATCGTCATTACGATAAAGAATTTGGAGCTCGGCAACTTAACACGGAATTTTTTACAGACGGCGTATTGGATTTTTCAAAATTTGCGGCAAGTCAACAATTTCTTGACGGCGTCAACAAAATTGAAAAGGGAATGAAGCGCGGCTATAAATTTGCTTTAATGTGCGCCGAAAAACGCCCTGAAGATTGTCATCGTTGCATTTTGGTTGCAAGAAAATTTCACGAATCAGGCTACAACGTCAAACATATTCTCGACGGCGGCGGCTATACAACACAAGCTGAAGTTGAAAAAATTTTAGTCAAAAAATATTTTCCGGATTACGATCAAATTTTTTTGTTTGAAATGCCGAATATGGCTGAAATGATTCAACAAAGTTATCGCAAGCGTAATTTTGAAATTGGCTACAGATTGGCGGAGGATTAAATTGAAAAAAATTTTTACAATCGGCTTTACAAAAAAAACGGCTGAAGAATTTTTCAGTTTGCTTGAAAAAAATAATATTGCCTGCGTTGTTGATGTTCGTTTGAATAACACTTCCCAACTTGCAGCGTTTTCAAAATTTCCGGATATAAAATTTTTTTTGAACAGAATCTGCAGAATAAATTACATACACGATATAAAATTGGCACCGACGAAAAATATTTTAAATGAGGGAAAGAAACACTCAATCGATTGGCATGAATATGAAATTGAATTTGAGAAACTTATGAAGGAGCGCGAGATTAACGAATATATCTTTGAAAATTATTCTTCAGCTGATAATTTATGTTTGCTTTGTAGTGAACCTACGCCGGAGAAATGCCATCGTCGGCTTGTAGCTGAAAAATTTTCTAAGGTATTCAAGGACGTTAAAATTATTCATTTATGAGGTGCAAATTTATGAGTACGAAACGAATTGTTATTATGGGGAAAAGTGCCAAAATGTACAACTATTGCGTAGCAGGATTTTCTGTTGATGATGCCAAATGGTCTCGCCCCGTTTCTTGTAATCCTGCAATTCAAGAAGCCGTTCCGCGTAATGCAATGTTTTATTCTGACGGATCCAGAGTTCAAACGTTTGATATAGTTGAGATTCAATGTGCAGATAAGCCGCCTGATAATTTGATTCAGCCTGAAAATTTTTATTATGATGAAAGTTATCGTTGGAAAAAAGTTGGAGAAACTTCTCTGGAAAAAATTTTAAATTGGCGGGGATTTGATTCTTGTGAGAGTATTTTTTATAACAATGAACGTTCTGTATCGCCTGACTACATAAAAACGCAGAACGCCCGTAAATCTTTATTGTTGCTCCCTATTACAAATTTAACTGTCAAAGTTGAGCGGTATGATGACTATCCAAAATATTATGCCAACTTCAATTATATGGGAAAAAGATATTGGCGGTTCAGCGTCGGCGATATTGAAGTTAGGGATTATCATAAAGATAAAGCATTTGGCGAGTATCATTTTCGCGATAAAGCCATTGCAATTTTTAGCTTGACAAATCCTTTTTATCTTGATAACAAATGCTACAAAATGCTTGCTCATGTTTTTTGAGGAATTTATATGTTTGAAAGAAAATTAACAAGACAAATTCAAGTTGGTAAAGTCAAAATTGGCGGCAACGCTCCAATAAGCGTTCAATCTATGACGAATACCAAAACTACCGACACTAAATCTACCGTCGCGCAGATTTTAAGACTGCAAGAGGCGGGCTGTGATATTGTGCGGGTTGCCGTGCCGGATATGGACGCCGCAAAAAATCTTCACGAAATTATTTCAGCAGTTGACGTACCAATAATTGCAGATATTCATTTCGATTATAAACTTGCGCTTGAAAGTATCGCGCAGGGCGTGGCGGCTTTAAGATTAAATCCCGGCAATATTGGCGGCGCGGCGCACGTGCGGGAAGTTGTGGCGGCGGCAAAAGAAAAAAATATTCCTATAAGAATTGGCGTCAATGCAGGCTCGCTTAGTCGAAAACTTTTGCAGAAATACGGCGGACCGACGGCTGAAGCGTTGGTTGAATCTGCGCTTGAACACGTTCAAATTTTGGAAGCTGAAAATTTTTTCGATATAAAAATTTCACTGAAGGCGCACGACGTACCTTTGACTTTGGCGGCGTATCGTTTAATCAGCGAAAAAGTTAATTACCCGCTGCATTTGGGAATAACGGAGGCGGGCACTGCAAATACCGGCGTTATAAAATCTGCAGTTGGAATTGGCGCGTTGTTGGCTGAAGGAATTGGCGATACAATCAGAGTTTCATTGACGGGCGATCCTGCCTATGAAGTAAAAGTTGCTTGTGAAATTTTAAAATCACTTGGACTGCGCGACGGCGGCGCAACTTTGATAGCTTGTCCGACTTGCGGACGAACAACGATTAACCTTGAAGAAATTGCAGCTGAAGTCGAAAAGAAATTAGCCCCCGTCAAAAAAAATATTACGGTTGCAGTAATGGGTTGCATTGTAAACGGTCCCGGCGAGGCGCGCACGGCTGATGTTGGAATTGCCGGCTCCAACGGCGAAGGTATAATTTTCAGAAAGGGCGAAATTGTGCGGCGCGTTCCTGAATCTGAACTTGTAACTGAACTTTTCAAGGAAATTGACAACATTTTAATACCATAATAAAAAAAAAAATTTACCAAAAGAGCCGCCCGCGCTTTGCACGGTTACATTGACAAAAGAAAGTACATTTAAAATAAAATTAAATCCTAAAATTAAAAAAGCCGCCGACTTTTGCCGACGGTTTTTTGTTGGAAAAAATTTATTCTATCCTACGATTGAAAGCCCCAAATAAACAACCGCGCCCATAAAAATTACGAACGGAATATAAATCTTGACGGCAAACGCCAAAAGTTGAGAATCTGCGCCCTTGACGCCAATAGCCGCCGAGCCAATGGCAATGGTTAAAGGCGAAATCATTTTACCGGCACAAGCTCCCGTTGCATTAGCCGCCGCAACCCACGCTTGCCCCGTTTCGCCTACGCCGATAGCTTGACTTGCCATAACTTGTAACTTGCCAAACAAAACGCAGCTTGAAGTTGCAGAGCCGGTTATATAAGTACCGACTGAACCCAAAAACGCCGCAATAGCCGGATAACCCGAGCCCGTGAAGGCAACCGCCGTATCTGCAATTTGATTCGTCATACCGCTGTAACCCATAACTTTTGCCGTTGCAATAACCGCAATTATCGTTACCATTGTAAATTTCAAGCCGTTAATCGTGCGCCCCAAAAGTGCAAGCATTTCGCCGAATCCCGCGCCCTGTTTACTGCCCGCAATGAATGACGCAAGCAAAATTAAAACGCCCGGCGTATTTACCCAAACGAATGTATAAGGCGCGCCGCCTTCGCCGGTGTAAATTGGTACTGCCGATTTAAATTGCATTAAGAAAGAATTAATTGGCGGTACAAGTTTACTCGTGAAAAGCAAGAATAAGAAAATTAAAATGAACGGCAAGCAAGCGTTAATTGCCTTTGAAGTGCTGATTGATACGCCCGCTTGTGAAGGCATTGCAAATTCAGGATCGTCAACAGGAAACTTTTTCGCAATAAATACGATTGTTCCCATTGTTACAATCGCACCGGCTACAACCGCCAGTTCCGGTCCGACAAACATTGAAAGCGCAAATTCAGGCAGGAAAAACGCAAGCCCCGCGCCTAAACAAAACATTGTCATTCCGCGCAACGCTTTTAAGCCGCCGCCTGTTACAATGACAATCAGCCACGGGCAAAGTAAAGTTAAAACGCCTAATTGTAATGAAGTGAACGTTGCAAGCTGTACCGGATCAAACGCCGTAACATTCGCCAAAGTTACAAGCGGAATCCCGATTGAGCCGTAAGCCGTCGGTACTGAATTTGCAATTAAACAAACTGAAACCGATAAAATAGGATTAATACCAATACCGGCTAACATTCCCGCAGGAACCGCAACCGCCGTACCAAATCCCGCCATACCTTCCAAAAAGCCGCCGAATCCCCATGCAATAAGCAAAATTAAAACGCGCTTATCGTGGCTGACACTTGTCAACATATCTTTGATTGTGTCCATTGCCTTTGTATGGAGCGTTAAATTATAAGTGAAAATTGCTGCGACGATAACCAACAAAATTGGCCAACACGCTAAGGCGACGCCTTCCAAAACTGCCTCAATAGCGTAATTGCTCTGCATTCCCCAAATACCCATACCGGCTCCGAGTGAAATTACCAGCGCAATTATACACGCCTTCCACGACGCCATTTTTATAACGCTGAGCGCAAGTACCAACCATAAAATTGGCGACAGCGCAAGTAGGAACATCAATTAAACCAACTCCCTTTCTCGATTGCAACTTCAGCCTTCAGTGCCTTTCATTGCCTACGAAATATTATTTAACTACCAACACCGGACCTTGAGCCCGTTCAATAATATATTGACTGACTGAACCGAGCAACACGCCCTTAACAACGCCCAAGCCGCGACTGCCCATAACAATTAAATCTGCGTCTAAAATTTCTTCATATTCCAAAATTACGGCGGCAGGTGCGCCGGTTTCCATTATTTTTTCGTATTCAACATTTTCCGAAACCATACTTGCCGCGCGTTCCAAAATTGCCGCGCCCGCCGTCCTCATTGCGTCCATAATTGCGTGCGTCAACGAGGCGTTAATTGAAAGTTGGTTGACGTTTGCCACGTACAGGAAATTTAATTTCGCCCCGCAAAGTTCGGCTAGTGAAACTGCGTACTCTACAGATTTATCTGAACTTTCCGAGCCGTCCACCGGCACCAAAATATTTTTTATCATTTTTATCACCTGCAACTTTTTTCTATGAAATAATTAAAATTCCTGCAGAATTTAACTTTACAAACTTTAAAAAAAATATCGACGTGCAAAGGTTATTTGTGATAATATATTAGAGTTTTATTAGGGAAGGTGGTTTTTCAATGTCAAGTACAGATGGGCAGGATTCAACTTCGACAAGGAATGGTTCTGCGCGAAAGACAGTTACTACAATTTTGAAATTTATTTTGGGAATTTTTATTTTTATAATTGTGACGGCACTGGGAATTGGTATTGGCTTTGTGACGGCAAATATAAACGCCAAGCCGGATATGGCGGGCGAAATTGTCCCGCCTGCCTCTTCACAAATTTACGATTCAGCCGGTAACGAAATTGCAAACATTCACGCCGCCGAAAATCGTATGCCCGTGAAAATTGAACAAATTCCAAAATATCTGCAACAAGCTTTTATTGCGATTGAAGACAATCGATTTTACGAACATAAAGGAATTGACCCGCGCGGCTTGGCGCGTGCCCTTTACGCAAATATCATGAGCAACGAAATTGCAGAGGGCGGCTCCACTATCACTCAACAACTTGCCAAAAATGCTTACCTTACGCAAGACCGCACTTTCAAGCGCAAAATTCAGGAAGTTTTTTTGGCGTTGCAACTTGAAAAACAATATACCAAGCAAGAAATTCTTGAACTGTATCTGAATCAAATTTATTTCGGACAAGGCGCGTACGGTGTTCAAGCCGCCGCCAAAACTTATTTTAATAAAAATGTAAGCGAATTAGATTTATCTGAATGCGCGCTTTTAGCCGGTATTCCGAAAAGCCCGAATTACTATTCGCCGTTCAATGATATTCAAGCCGCCAAAGAACGCCGAAATTTGGTTTTGGATCAAATGGCGAAATATCATTACATTTCAAGTGCTGAAGCAAACACGGCGCGCGTGGCAGAATTGGTTTTGGCGCAACCTGACAGACCGGAAGAAACAAAAGACGCCGAACCTTTTATAACTTTTGTTACACAAGTTTTAATTGAAAAATACGGCGCGGACGCAATTTATAAAGACGGCTTGAAAGTTTATACAACGATTGACTTAGATTTACAGCGAATGGCGCAAGCGGCACTTTTGGAAAATCTGCCGAATGATTATGTTGATCAAAACGGTATTCAACAACCTCAAGGCGCGCTTGTTGCTATAGATCCTAAAACCGGATACGTTAAGGCAATGGTCGGCGGCAGAGGTACTGACCAATTTAATCGCGCCGCTCAAGCTACAAGGCAACCCGGCTCTGCCTTCAAGCCTTTTGTATTTGCCGCCGCGCTTGAAAACGGATTTACGCCTGATACTATCATTGAAGATAAACCTATAAACATTGACGGCTGGCAACCGCAAAATGACAGCGGCAGATTCAGCGGTTCCGTTCCAATGCGCACGGTTGCAACTTATTCAATGAATGTTCCTACCGTAAGAATTGCTCAAACGCTCGGTATGGAAACTGTCATTTACTACGCGCAACAAATGGGAATTACAACTTTTGTAATGGACGGCGATGTAAACGACAGAAACTATGCAACCGCACTTGGCGGAATGACGCGCGGCGTTACGCCGTTGGAAATTGCAAGCGCGTATTGTACATTTGTAAACGGCGGCGTTCATATTCCCTACGTTGTTGTTACAAAAGTTTTGGACAGGAACGGAAATATTTTGGAAGAGGCACACCCTGAAGGTATTGCAGTTATACGCCCTGAAAGTGCGGCAGATTTAACAAGTATGCTTGAAAGTGTCGTTACTAAGGGTACGGGACGCGCCGCGCAAATTGGACGCCCTGCCGCCGGTAAAACCGGTACAACTTCAGATTATAAAGACGCTTGGTTTGTAGGATACACGCCGGATTTGGTTACTGCTGTTTGGGTAGGCAATGACGATAACACTTCGACTGAAGGAATTATGGGCGGGCAAACTCCCGCTATTACTTGGGCAACTTTTATGAGCCGTGCGTTAGAAAATGTTCCCGTTCATGATTTTGATGAACTTGTAATTGAACGCCGCGCCCCTGTTGCTCCGCCGCCTCCGCGTCAAGAACGCCGTCAAACTTACGAAGAAGAAACTTATTATGAACCGCCCGCGCCGAGTTATCGTTCAGATTATGAAGAACCCGCCTATAACCCTCCAACTTATAATGAACCGGAGCCTTCATACAATGACACGCCGACTTACAATGAGCCTGAGCCTTCATACAATGACACGCCGACTTACAATGAGCCCGAGCCTTCATACAATGACACGCCGACTTACAATGAGCCTGAACCTTCATACAATAACGAACCAACTTATAACGAGCCCGAGCCTTCGTACTATGAAGAACCGACTTATAATGAGCCGGAACCTTCGTACTATGAAGAACCGACATACAACGAGCCGGAGCCTTCATACTATGACGAGCCGACTTATAACGAGCCCGAGCCGAGTTATTCAGATTATGACGATACGCCTTCGCCCGGCGACGATATTTCTAAGGAAAGATAGTTTTTAGGGATTAGGAAAAAGCCCCAGCCTTTAAATGAAGGGAGAAATTTTTATGGTAAAACTTTTTGTAAGCGACCTTGATGGTACAATGGTAATTTCCGGCAAAAATCCTTCAGAAAAAAATATTGCCGCCGTACAAAAAATGGTTGCCGCCGGAATTACGGTTACAATCGCAACCGGCAGAATGTACCGCGCGGCGTTGCCCATTGCAAAAGAATTGGGCGTCAATGTTCCGATTATCACGTACAACGGCGCATTGATTAAATCTGTTGAAGGCGAAATTTTACACAGCGAATATTTGCCCGCCGATTTAATCATTGAGATTGTAAATTTTTTTGAGAAAAATAATTGGTACGTCCAAAATTACAGCGACGACGAACTTTCTATTCCTTTCAGAAGTCCTTTTACCGAATGGTACGAAACAACCCAAAAAGTTCAAGGTAAAGAAATTGGCTGGCAAGGACTGCGCGAGCGTACAAATGCCGTTTGTAAACTTTTGGGAATTACGGCAAATGCTGAAGAAACTTTTGAACGCGGCAAACTTTTAAAAGCCGAATTTGGCGAAAGAATAGGCGTTACGAAATCACACCCGCAATTTATAGAAATAATGTTGCCGGGCGTTTCAAAGGCGGCGGCTGTAAAAATCCTCGCGCAGAAATTAGGCGTCGAACGTTCGGAAATTATGGCTATTGGTGATTCAGAAAATGATTTACCAATGTTGCAAGCCGCCGGACAAAGTGTAGCGATGGGCAATGCTGACGAAAAAATTAAAGAGGCGTGTACTTTTGTAACGGGGAATTGCGCAGATGCCGGATTTGCTGACGCTGTAGAAAAATTTGTTTTTGGGGCAAATGATGCAAAGTAAACTTTCACCAACGGTTGAAGGCGGGCTTTTAACGGCAATAACCGTAATTTTGGGGTTTGCGTCAACAATTTTACCGGTTGTCGGAGCGTTCGTAGAATTTTTTTGCGCCGTGCCAATAGTAGTTTTGACAGTGCGTCAAGGCGTAAGCAAAGGACTTTTGGCGTTGGTGGCGTCATTTATAATTCTGTCAATGTTCATTGGTCCGTTACTTTCAATGAGAATTGCGCTAAGTTTTGGAATTTGCGGCTTGATTCTCGGTTATTGCGTCGAAAAAAATTTTAACGCGGTAAAATGTTTCCTTGCAACTTTCGCCACTGCAACCGTCGCGCAGGTTATCGCAGTAGCGATTTTAACTTTTGCAATGGGAATTAATTTAATGGAAACTGAACTTTCATCTGTCAAAGAAATGTTTGAAGAAATTTATAAAACGTACGAGGCGGCGGGCGTCCCGCAACAAGATATTGAACAAATACGCGCGCAAACGGAGCCTGCGTTAAAATTGCTTGGTTACTTAATGCCGCTGATTTTAGTTTTAATGGGGCTTGTAAATTCGTGGATTTGCTACGTAACTTCAAGTTGGATTTTTCAGAAATTGCGATTGAAATTTGTTGAGCCGTTGCCGCCGTTCAAAAATTGGCAGTTTCCAAAATTTTTTGCGTATATTGCGGCGTTTGCGGCTGTCGGTTTATATTGGGGAATAACGCGGGAATGGGAATTACTCTACACAATTTCAATCAACACAATTTATATAGTCGGGATAGTTTGTTTGATTCAAGGTTTTGCCGTGCTGTCAGCCATTGCGGATATTTATAACGTTTCAAAATTTTGGCGGCGAATATTTTTTATCTTGATAATTTTTAACAAGCTGATGATTGACGTTGTGGTAATTACGGGCTTGATTGACATGATATTTGATTTTAGAAAATTAAATAGGAATAAATGAACAATGAATTTCAGCGGCAATTAAAATAGAAGAGAGGTCGCGCGCCGCACTCCGTTTTTACCGGCAACGTTAAAATTTCTGCAACGCAGTGAAACGCGGCGATAACCTGTAAATTATTTTTGTTTGACGCGAAAAACGCAGGCGAGCGACGAGTTTTTCTTTGGTACTTTCTTTTTGCGGAAAAAAGAAAGTACATTTAAAAAATAAAATGAAAAGATTTTAATATTTGGAAAGGCGGTGACGATGTGCCGAAAAATTTGTCGGCGTGGATAGACATAGCAATAGAACTGGGAATAATTTTTGCAATGATAATAATTTTTTCGCAGTTCAGCAGATACTTAGCGGCGGCGGCTTTAATAGTGTGGTTGGCGTTAGGTTTATTTTTATGGGAACGCAACCGCGAGCGCAAGAAAAAATTTATGGAGTACTGCGAAAATATCGTCGGCAGCGGTCAAGAATTAATGCGCTATGCTATGGTAAATTTGCCGCAAGCTACAATGATTGTTAATGAAGAGGGCAAGCTGGAATGGTTTAACAGTCTTGTAGAAAAATTTTCAGAAAATGAACCTGAACAAGGGCTTGACATCAACGAATTTTGGGAAGGAATTTTGGACGAAAGTATTTTGGAGTTTACGCCCGAAGAAGAAGTTCATTTACTTAAAAGCGGCGAATACGTTGCAAAAACCAAAAAGACGCTTGTTTCTGAAAACGGAGAATCAGTACAAACTGTTCATTACTTTCACGTTTTCTATAAACAAATGCGCACCAATCCCGAATATCCGAAATTGATTGTACTTTTTGCGCAAGAAATTACAATGTACGAAAATTTAAAAATTGAGTACGAACAAAGCCGCGCCGTGATTATGTACGTGCAGGTTGATAACTTCGATGAAATTATGCAGGGGCTTAACGAAACTGAAAAATCCTCGTTAATGTTGTCAATCAGTGAAGAGCTTGAAAAGTGGATAAATGCTTTATCCGGCTTTATGCAACGTGTTTCTGAAGATTTATTTGTGGTAGTTTTGGAACGGCTTGCACTTC
Organism: uncultured Selenomonadales bacterium; assembly: GCA_937901445.1. Classification (GTDB taxonomy): domain Bacteria; phylum Bacillota; class Negativicutes; order Selenomonadales; family Selenomonadaceae; genus Quinella. The sequence goes on along the minus strand of CALDHY010000018.1, from coordinate 30,291 downwards.
AAAAGGCGATTGACGAAAAATTTGTTGTACTGGATAAAATCCGCCAAATTATCAGCAAAAACGGTATACCGGTTACTTTGTCGATGGGAATTGCAGTTGCCGAAAAAAAGCCTGCCGAACAATCTATGACAGATTTAGGCAAGCAGGCGCAGGAACGCTTAAACGCGGCACTTGCACGCGGCGGAGATCAAGTTGCAATTAATATCAACGGCAAGCCTCAATATTTCGGCGGGCGTGCAAAGGCGGTTGAAAAACATAATCGAGTACGCGCCCGCGTTATGTCAAATTCAATCCGTGAACATATGGAAGAGGCTGACGAAATTTTTGTAATGGGACACGTGCGGGAAGATTTTGACGCCTTCGGCGCGGCGGTCGGCGTTGCAGTTATGGCGTTGCACTTGAAAAAGCCCGTGCGCGTTGTACTTAGCAATTCTGTTGACAGTATCGACAAAATGTTGGAACAATTCCGCCAAGATAAATCTGCAACGTACAAAAAATTATTCGTGAATGTTGACGATGTCAATATACAAAATTCAATCAATCCGCTGTTAATCGTCGTAGATACGCACATACCATATCTTGTTGCCGCGCCGCAACTTTTGGAAAGAATTGAAAACATTATAATTATCGACCACCACAGAAAAAGCGATACTGTCATAAAAAATCCCGTGCTTTTCTATCATGAGCCGTCTTCAAGTTCAGCGTCTGAAATGGTTACCGAATTGTTAATGTATTTCGACGAAAAAATTAATATCGGCAAATTACCGGCAACGGCTTTATATTCCGGAATTGTTGTCGATACAAAAAGTTTTGTGGTACAAACGGGCGTACGAACTTTTGACGCGGCGGCTTACCTTAGGCGCAACGGCGCGGACCCTGTCATAGTTCGTGAATTGTTTACGGCGGATTATGAAACGACGGTTGCACTTGCAAAGGCAAAAGCGCAATCTGTTTACTATGAAGGCGGGCTGGTAGTTGCCACAATGCCTACTTTAATTCCAAACATTCAAGCTATTGCAGGACAGGCGGCTGACGCTCTTTTGACGGTTGAAAGTGTGCGAATGTCGATAATTCTGTTTCAAATGAAAGATGATACTGTTGGAATCAGTGCGCGTTCAAGCGGCAATTTAAATGTTCAAGTGATTATGGAGCAATTCGGCGGCGGCGGGCATCAAATGGTTGCAGGCGCGCAGGTTAAAAATTCAAACATTATCGATTTAAAAGAACAAGTTGTAGCAGTTGCAAAAAAATATATTGCTGAATCTGACAATAATAATAAGGACTAGGGGCTAAGGGCTAAGGATTAGGGATTAGAGGCTAAAAAATTATGATTCATAAATTTAAACAGGGCGACGATTTTATTTTATTGGACGTCAACAGCGGCGCGGTTCACATTGTCGACGAAATGACTTTTGATATTTTGGATATTTTCAACGGTACAAACGACGCTGAAACCTGCGCGAGGCTTGCCGAAAAATATAATCCCGCCGAAATTGCAGAGGTACTTTCTGAACTTCATGAACTTATTGACGCGGGCGAACTTTTTTCAACTGATATAAACGTTCCGCCAACTTTCAAAAGTTTTGGGATTGTGAAAAGTCTTTGCCTTATGGTCGCGCAGGACTGCAACCTTCGCTGTAAATATTGTTTCGGCGACGAGGGAACTTACGGACACCGCGCAATTATGACTGAAGAAATTGGGCGGGCGGCTGTCGATTTTATAATAAAAAATTCCGGCTTGCGTAAACATTGCGAAATTGACTTTTTCGGCGGCGAACCGCTTTTAAATTTCAAAACTGTTAAAGCCGTTACCGAATACGTCCGCCAACGTGAAATTGAAACCGGCAAAATTTTTAAGTTGACTTTGACAACAAACGGAATGCTTTTAGACGATAAAAAAATTTCGTGGCTGAATGAAAATAATATTTCGCTTGTACTTAGTTTGGACGGGCGGGAAAAAGTTCACGACGCAATGCGCCCCGATATTTCCGGCAAGGGCAGTTACAGCCGCGTTTTAAAAAATTTTCAAAAGTTGGTTGAAAGTCGAAGCGGCGATAATTATTACCTGCGCGGCACGTACACCAACAAAAATTTAGATTTTACAAATGACGTTATCAGCTTGTATGACGCGGGCTTTGATATTCTTTCGCTGGAGCCGGTTGTATTGAAAGATTCGCCGCTTGCACTTACCGAAGAAAATTTGCCGCGTATTTTTGAAGAGTACGATAAACTTACTGAAACTTATTTAAATTATCGTCGCGCAGGCAAGGGCTTTTTCTTTTTTCATTTTAATGTTGATTTGTCAAACGGTCCTTGCGTTGCGAAAAGATTAAGCGGTTGCGGCGCAGGGCACGAATATTTTGCAGTGGCTGAAAACGGCGATTTATACCCGTGTCATCAGTTCGTCGGGCGCGGCAAATACAAACTCGGAAATGTTTTTGACGGCGTTGAAGATTCAGCTAAACATTGGACAAAATATTTTCGTGAATCGCACGTACTGAATAAGCCGAAGTGCAAAGATTGTTGGGCGAAATATTTTTGCAGCGGCGGCTGTCACGCCAACGCAGATTTATTTCACAATGACATCAGGCAACCTTACGAAATTGGCTGTGAAATTCAGAAAAAGCGGCTTGAGTGCGCAATTTATGTACAGGCAAAAATTTTGGAAGAAAATTAATTTAACGGCGGCAAAATTAAACGCCGCTTTTTTTATTTGCACTAAAAAACTATCTGCCCAAAGAGCCGGTGTTTACATTTAATCATTTTTGAAAATTATATTGAACTTTTACGCGCGGCAAAAGGAATAATTTCGGCAGATTTTAGCCTGTATCGTGATTATCCTGAATATGTACTGATTGAAAATTGCCGTCATAATCGAATGGTAGATTATGCACTTCAGCAGGCGGGAATACCAATGATACCGACGGCAGGATTTGCAGGTGAATCTTCGTGGGAATGGTGTTTTGACGGCTTGCCAAAAAATTCTACCGTTGCAATTACCACAAATACCTTAAATGACAAGGAGGCGCACAGACTTTTTGTTGGCGGCGTAAATGCTATGGTAAAAAAATTTCAGCCGACCGCTATTGTTGTTTGCGGCAAATGCCCTGAATGGATCGCTAAAAAATTTCCTGATATTCAAGTTGTTAAAATTAAAAATTACAGCGAAATGTGGCACGAAAGAGAAAGGATGAATAAACTTAATGGGCGGATACGGCGGATCAAGCGGCAGAGTAAAAAAGAAAAATGATTGTTACTACGACAGCCAAAATAAAAAAGTTACAGATAAAAACGCTATTGAAGTTGCAGAATACTATTTAAAATTGGGGATGTACGTTGTATTCCTTAATGATAAATACAGCCGCCCTGATTTGCTTGTGGATTATGAGCTACTTGTAGAAGTTAAAGGTGTAACTTCACCAAATCCAAGTCAAATATCTAAACAACTGAAAAAGGCGTCTCGACAAATTGAAAGCGAGTATTCTCACGTTCCTGAAGATAAACGCCTGCCTGCAAAAATTATGCTTATTCTTCAACAAGAAACTTTTGAGATTGGTTACCACGCAATTTTTGAAGGTTATAAAGAGGCAAAGCGCAAAAATCAAGTTCATTTTGAAGTAGAGTTTTTGTTTCAAGGAAAAGTTTACACTTTAGAGTAGGAGGAAATATTATGGCGTCACTTAAATGTATGTTTTGCGGTTATGGCATTCATCATCACGGAGAACCCGAAGGTACAAAACCTGTGGAGCATATTTTTTGCACAGCTACTGATTGGCAAAAGCTGGAAAATGAAAATCTTACTTGTGACAGTTTGGAAATGGAATATGACGAAATTTTTTTCTATGCGTGGAAGTGTTCAAGGTGTGGCTCGTTTACATTTTTTAACGATAACTGGCGGATAATTGGATTTTACGCGCCTGTTGAAAATTTTTCTGCCGAGCCAATGCAAGAGCCGTTTGAATTTGGACCTTTTTGGAATGATTTTCAATGGTTCGATATTACAGAATCAGACATTACAGCGGCTGAAGTTTTTACAAAATTTCCCGGCAATTTGTGGCTTGCAAAAAATGAATACGAATTGCGCCTCTATGAAGATGAAGCGCGTACAAAATGCGTCGGGCAATTTCAACGTTTTCAATCGCAGGGCAAAGTTACAGTTGCAACTATGACGCTTAACGCCTTCAAAAAAATTCTTGCAAATTGGGACGATATAGAATTTGTCTACCAAAATATTTACTACAACTTTATGAAAGAGCCAATCGACGGCGGCAAATTTAAAATTAATGTTTGGCGCGGGCAAAATTACGAAAAATCTGTTTACTCCCGCGTTGTCGAGGACGGCGAAAATTTTGTTGACGATTTAATTAACGCTAAAATTTTACCCGACGGTAAATCGATTATCGAAGTGCAGGACGAAATTATACTGTAAAAAATTTGGCGGCGGCAGAGTAGCCGCTTTTTTTTGTGTTATAATTTTAGTCAAGCGCAGGTGGAGTTGGCGCACAGGACGTGCGGTTATTTCTCTGCACCAAAGAAAGAAAAGCGTATTAAAAAAATAAAATACAAAAACTGATTGGAGGCAAGGCAAGTGAAAAACCTATTCGCTGATTTAAAAAATGCTCAAACTGAAGAGGAAGTTAAATTTCTGTTTGCAAAATTTTTCAATCTTAAAATCAGCACAAAAAATTATATCGACCTCTACACGCCGCAAATACTTTTTGAATTTAAACTCGACGCAGATTTAAACAACGTTCAAAGCCGCGCCAAAATTTTTGCACAGGCTCTGTATTACGTGCGCCGCCTCAAGTACGGTTTAAATAACGAATACCGCGCACTTAGTCATTTTATCTGCGTGGCTACGAAAAACGCCGCCGCCATTATCCCCACGCAAGATTTTAAAAATTATTACACCGAAAACAATAAATTCGGCTTCGATTGGTATTTGCGCCCGTCTTCGCCGTGTCCAAAATTGGTTGACGCCCTTACAAAAGATAAAATCCTGCGCGACTGCCACGTTTATAATTTTCAAACGCCTGCTGATGAAAAAATTTTCATTGAACGCACCAAAACTTATTTGCAGGAACAAACCGCGCTTTTCGCTGATAAAAAAGTTATTAACGAAAATAATTTTTTTGAAGTCTTTGAGTATTGGCAGAATCAGTTTGGCAAATTTCTTGACGACGAACGCAAGCCCAGTGAATATTTCATTACCGATATTGAAGACGGCAAGTCTGAAATTTTGGGCAAAAACCACGTAATTTTTACAATGAGCGATGACGCCGTTGTTAAGAAAAAATTTCCTATTCCTCTGTACAGTCATTTTTGGGATATTTACGAAAAAATTTCTGCCCCGCGTGAAATTATTTCCATTCGCCAGAAAATGGACAGAATGACTGAAATTAACCGCCGCAGATTTACAGGCGAATTTTTCACGCCCGTTGACTTCGCTAAAGTTGCCGTCGATTATCTGAAAGAAACTCTCGGCGATAAATGGTTCAAAAAAGGCAATTTCCGCCTTTGGGATATGGCGGCGGGCACCGGCAACCTTGAATTTGCGCTCCCTGAAGAGGCGTTGCAGTACTGTTATATTTCCACGCTCCTTGACGACGACGCCGCCTATTGCAAAAAAATTTTCCCGCAAGCTACCGTTTTTCAGTACGATTATCTTAATGACGACGTGGAATTTTTGGCTCAACCTTCGCTTTTTAATCTCGGCGCAAAATTTAAAATGCCTAAAAATCTGCGCGACGACCTCGATAACCCAAAAATTAAATGGATTATTTTTATAAATCCGCCTTACGCTACAGCAAGTAATTTTGAACGTGATAAAAACCGCGTTGACAAATTGAACGTTTCAAAAACTGAAATTCAAAAATTGATGACGGCTGAAAATTTAGGCGAAGTCAGCAGAGAATTAACTTCGCAATTTCTTTACAGAATCAGCAAAGAATTTAAAGGCAAAACTGTTTGGCTCGGAATGTTTTCAAAAATTAAATATATCAATTCCAATAATGACCAAAAACTCCGTGATAAATTTTTCCAATATAAATATGAAAGCGGCTTTATATTTTCCTCAAAAATTTTTGACGGTTGCAAGGCGAATTTTCCTGTAGGTTTTTTAATTTGGAATTTGTCAGAAAATATCCCGCTTGAAAGTCAAAAAATTTCGGTTGACGTTTTTAATACTGATGTTGAAAAAGTTGCTGTAAAAAATATTACCGCCGAAAATCGCGCAGATTTTTTAAATAAGTGGATTGAACGCCCGCCCGCTGTAAAAAAATTTCCGCCGTTGTCAGGTGGTTTAAATGTTGCCGCAAAAAATAAAGACAGACGCGACCGAATTGCAGAAAATTTTTTGGCGTCTTTTATGTGCGTTGCAAATGATTTTACTCACCAAAATTACACGGCTTTATTATCTGCGCCATATGTAAGCGCGGGCGCGTTGTCAGTAACGCCGGAAAATTTTTGGCAGTGTATGATAATACATATGGTGCGGCGGTTGCCAAAGGCGACGTGGTTAAATGACAGAGACCAATTTATGCAGCCGTTGAAAAAACTTTCGGCGGAATTTATAACGGACGCGGTGATATGGAGTTTGTTTGCGCCGTCGAATCAAACAGTAAGCCTGCGAAATGTTTTGTACGAGGGCGAAACATACCAAATGCCAAACAATTTATACCCGTTTTTAATTTCAGAAATACAAAGTTGGATTGACGACGCGCCAAATTTCAATTCTGATTTAAAATGGCAAGTGCAAATGGCAACTGAAGACAGATTCGCCGCAAAATGGTTAAACGAACACGACAAAGATATTTCGCCGGAAGGTCGCGCAGTTTTAACAGAGGCGCAAAAAATTTACAAAGTCTTTTATCAAAATTCAGATACGTTTCTTTTGGAACATTGGAAGATTGAAGATTGGGACGTTGGCTGGTATCAAATAAGAATGGCACTGAAAGAATTTCCTTACGATGACGACACACATTTTAAAGCGGCGTTTAAAGCGTTGGGCGAAAAACTTTTGCCGCAAATCTACGAGTTGGGATTTCTGCGCGACGAAGTGATTTATTTTTAGGGATTAGGGGTTAGCTTTTAGGGGTTAGGGGATAATTGCGGTTGCTTGAATCTGCGAAATTTGTTAAATTTATGTTGAAAATTTTTTGGAGGTAATGAAAATGATGAATTTAAATGTAACAGACGAAAAAAATTTGGCAGAATTGCTGAAGACGCTTTTAAAAGGTTCGCAATATAAATTGGTGCTGACAAAAGACAATGAACCCGTTGCAAGTATCACGTTTGAGGAAAAACCTAATGTAAAAGAAATGACAGACGCCGAAAAAATTCAAGAGTGGGCGCGTCTTGAAAAAATTAAAAAAGATGATGAAATTGTTACCACAGATGAAAACGGCAATCCCGCCATTATCAAAGAATCTGAATTAGATGATTTAATTAAAACTCAAAAGTCGCGCAAAAGCGGTTTTGGTATTCTCAAAGACAAATATAAATTTCCTCCGGATTTTGATGAAAAATTTGTCGCAATGGACGCCGAAATTTTGGCAGATTTTGGCAATGATTCAGATTATGAATTTATGGAGGCGGCGAAATGAAATATTTGCTTGATACGCACATTTTAATTTGGTATTCCAAAGGCGATGAACAACTTTCTAAAAAGGTACGCCAAATAATTGAAAATGCCGAAAATGAAATTTATTATAGCCCGCTGTCACTTTACGAAATTGATTTAAAACATTCCAAACACCCTGAGGATATGCCGACAACCGGCGAAGAAATTTTTGCGTTTTGCGAAGAAGTAGGATTTAAATATTTGCCGCTGAAACCCGCGCACACTTTGCAAGCCAAAAATTTGAAACGCTATGAAAATACGCCGCCACACAATGACCCGTTCGATAAAATGATGTTGTGTCAAGCCATTGCTGAAAATATGCTTTTTATGACGCACGACAGCCGAATTGCAGAATACGACAGCCCCAATATTTATAAAATTTAAGTTGGTGATTTTATGAGTGAAGAAAAAATTTTAACGGGAGATGAAGTTTTAAAAAAGTACGACGCCGAATCCAACACAATGGAATATAGCGGCGTCATGGCAAAATTTGTATCGGCACTTGCGATAACTTTTTCAGTCTTTCAACTTTACACGGCAATTTACGGCGTACTTGACGCTCAACTTCAACGCGCAATTCATTTAGGTTTTGGTTTATCGTTAGCATTTTTACTTTATCCGACAAAAAAATCTTGGCGGCGTGATAAATTACACCCGCTTGACGCAATTTTGGCAATTTTGGGCGCGGCGGCTCCCGCGTACATTGTCATTTGTTACAAAGAATTAATCTTTCGCGCAGGTTTACCAACAAGCACGGACGTAATTTTTGGCACGCTGGGAATTTTGCTGGTAATTGAGGCGGCGCGGCGCGTTGTCGGTATTCCAATGGTTACGGTTGTTTTGGTTTTCATAATTTACGCCTTTGTTGGTCCTTATATGCCGGGAATTTTGGCGCACAAAGGCGTAACAATCAGCCAATTTGTAAGCCACGTTTATTTTACAACTGAAGGAATTTTCGGTATACCGTTGGGCGTTTCTTCGACTTTCATATTTTTATTTATTTTATTCGGCGCGTACTTGGAAAGCACGGGCTTAGGGAAATTTTTTATTGACGTGGCAAACTCAATAGCGGGCTGGGCAAGCGGCGGACCTGCGAAAGTTGCAGTACTTTCAAGCGGCTTAATGGGAACTGTAAGCGGCTCTTCAGTGGCAAATGTTGTAGGCACGGGTTCCCTAACAATACCAATGATGAAAAAGTTAGGCTACCACAAAAATTTTGCAGGCGCGGTTGAGGCGGCGGCGTCAACAGGCGGACAATTAATGCCTCCGGTAATGGGCGCGGCGGCTTTTCTTATGGCGGAATTTGTCGGCGTTCCTTACGTGGAAATTGTCAAGGCGGCTGTAATTCCTGCGGCGTTATATTTTATCGGCGTATGGCTCGGCGTTCACTTTGAAGCGAAAAGAAATAATCTGCAAGGTATACCGCGTGAAGAATTGCCAAAATTCTTTGAGCTCCTGCGCGAGCGCGGTCATTTATCAATACCGCTGATAGTTATAGTTTGGCTGCTTGTAAGCGGTTATACTCCAATGCGGGCGGCGTTGGTTGCAATTTTTCTTTCAATAATTTGTTCGGCGTTAAAAAAATCTACGCGAATGAAATTTTCAGAAATTGTCAAAGGACTTGAAAACGGTGCAAGAAATGTTTTGGGCGTATTGGTGGCGTGCGCGGCGGCAGGAATTATAATTGGCGTCGTAACAAAAACCGGCGTAGGTTTAAAATTGGCGTCCGGCTTGTTAGATTTATCCGGCGGCTTACTTTTGCCTAGTATGTTTTTGACAATGATAACTGCAATAGTTTTGGGAATGGGCGTACCTACAACGGCAAATTACGTTATCACTTCGACAATCGCCGCGCCTGCACTTTTACAAATGGGCGTTCCAATTTTGGCGGCTCATATGTTTGTATTTTATTTTGGAATAATAGCAGACGTTACACCGCCGGTAGCATTGGCGGCTTACGCGGGCGCGGGAATTTCCGGCGGCAACGCACTTAAAACCGGTGTAAACGCCTCAAAATTGGCAATAGCGGCTTTTATAATTCCCTATATGTTTGTACTAAGTCCCGAACTTTTGCTTGTATATGGCGTCGACAGCAGCTTAATTTTGGCACTTGTAACGGCGATTGTAGGGATGGTTGCCTTGAGTTCGTCATTAATAGGATATTTAGCCGCGCCGCTTTTAACGTGGCAAAGATTAATTTTGGGCGCGGGCGGTTTGATGATGATTAAGCCGGGCTTATTAACTGATATAATAGGCGTGGCGATTTTTGCGGCAATTTTATTTTTACAACTCAAAAGAAAAAATCCCTAACCACTAACCACTAACAACTAACCCCTAATAAAGCTTGACAATGAAACTTTCTCAAAATATAATCCTAAAATCTAGGGGTTATGGAACTTCCCCCAAAATTTTTATGAAGGAGATATTTTAATGGCGGCAAAGTCTTTGATACTGGTTGAGAACGCCAACAAGGCTAAAACTCTGAAAAAACTACTCGGCAATTCGTATTCAGTTTTATCTACTGATGGATTTCTGAAAGCTATGCCCAAAAGTCGTTTGGCGATTGACGAAAAAAACAATTACGCCGCAGATTATAAAACCATACGCGGGCAAGGTCCAACTTTGCAAAAATTGAAAAAAGCAACGTCTGACGCAGGGAAAATTTTTATTGCCACAAATCCTAACGCTGAAGGCGAATTTTTGGCTAATCAGTACTGCGAAATTTTCGGTATCAATGAACAGTCTCGTTGCAGAATTTTTTGTGACGAATTAACTAAAGACGCCCTTAAATCCGCAATTCAAAACGCCCGCCCCGTCAATATGAAACTTGTTGACGCCTATCAAGCAAAACAACTCGTTGACAAAATTGCAAGTCATAAAATCGGCGAATATTTTTCTTACAAAATTTGGCGCGGCAACAAAGTCGGGCGTTTTCGTGCAATGCTTTTAAAAATTATTTCTGAAGTTAAAGCGGCAGGAACTTTTGAAATTTCAAAAACTTTGACGGCGGCAACTTTACAGGAATTGGCGGCGCGGGATTTAAAATTTTCGGCGTCAAAAACTCGATTAATCGCCTTGCAACTTTACGAGGGAATTAATTTTGACAAAGAAGGCTGTTTCGGCTTAATCAAATTTCCTTCCGGCGAAATTAAACTTACCGGCGAAAATCGCACGCCTGAAAGCGTCAAAGATTTTCTTAATGACAACCAATTTAAACTTTACAATCTGATTTATTCTGCGATTAACGACGGCTTTTCAAACAAAATTGAACTTGACGGCACAAATACCAATTTGGCGTTGATGGTCGCGCTTGACAAGTTGCAGGTAAATTGGGCAGATTATTTTTCAATTGGTGTGTTAAGTTTGATTAAGCGGCAATATATCACGGCTGAAAATTCGATTTACAAAATTACTGAACTTGGCAAAAAAGTTTTGGCGGCGTTGGAAGGATTTTTTGACAAAGATTTCAGCGCAGCGGCTTACAACAAGTTTTTCGCGCAGGTTTACGAAATTGCTGAAGGTAAAGCTGAAAAAGTTTCCGTGATTGAAAATTACTGCGCGACGTTCAATAAAAGTTTTGAAAAAGCTATGGCGTCATTGCCTGAAGGTGCGCAAATTCAAGAAATTCCCGTTATCGAAACTGACGAAATTTGCGAAAAGTGCGGTCACAAAATGCTTTTAAAGCACGGCAGGTACGGCAACTTTTTGGCGTGTTCAAATTATCCCGAATGCAAAAATATTAAGCCTTACGTAGAATACACCGCGTACAAATGCCCAAAATGCGGCGGGCGAATTACGAAAAGAATTTTCAGCGGCGGGCGTAATTCCTACGCTTGCGAAAATTCAGATTGCGATTTCAGGACGTGGGACGAACCTTTGGAAAAACCTTGTAAGACTTGCGGCGCAACTATTTTTGTACACAAATTTAAAGGGCGCGCACCAATGATTTATTGCGGCAATGAAAATTGTACAACGCGCAAAGATCACCCGATTAACAAAATTCTTGAAAGTATCAAAAATCGCAGTGAAAAAGCAAAAGCTAAAAGGCAAGAGGCAAAAGGCAAAAGGGAATAGTTTTTAATGAAAGTAAATATAATAGGCGCGGGATTGGCAGGCGCAGAGGCGGCGTGGCAAGTTGCAAGGCGCGGCGTTGAAGTTTTTCTATATGAAATGCGCCCGCTTCGTCAAACGCCCGCACATAAAACCGCAAATTTCGCCGAATTGGTTTGCAGCAATTCTTTAAGGGCGGCAGGGCTTACAAACGCCGTTGGCGTCCTCAAGGAAGAAATGCGCCGCTTAGATTCTGTAATAATGGCGGCGGCTGATGAAACGAAAATTCCGGCGGGCGGCGCGCTTGCAGTTGACAGAGAAAGTTTCAGCGCGGCGGTTACAGCAAAAGTTAAATCCGTTGCAACCGTTGTAAACGCAGAAATTACAAGCCTTGACGAATTTATAAATTCAGATGATATTTTGATAATTGCGAGCGGTCCACTGACTGACGGCGCACTTGCTGACGAAATTAAAAAATTGACGGGCGGCGATGATTTTTATTTTTATGACGCGGCGGCTCCCATTGTTACGGCTGATTCTGTGAACTTTGAAAAAGCTTTTTTTGCGTCACGCTACGACAAGGGCGCGGATAAAGCCTATATCAACTGCCCAATGACGCAGGAAGAATATTTGAACTTTCGCGCAGAATTAATCAACGCCGAAAAAACTAAGCCGCACGACTTTGAGCAGGAAATTTTTTTTGAAGGTTGCCTGCCGGTTGAAGTTATGGCGGCGCGCGGTGAAGATACTTTACGTTTTGGAATGTTAAAGCCCGTTGGATTAATTGACCCGCGCACGGGAAAAATTCCTTACGCCATCGTTCAACTGCGGCAGGATAATTCGGCGGCTACGTTGTATAATTTAGTTGGTTTTCAAACACATTTACTTTGGGGCGAACAAAAAAGAGTTTTTCGGCTGATACCCGGACTTGAAAACGCCGAATTTGTACGTTACGGCGTTATGCACAGAAACACTTACATAAATTCGCCAAAAGTTTTAATGTCAACATTTCAACTAAAATCTAATCCAAAAATATTTTTCGCAGGGCAAATTACCGGCGTTGAAGGCTACGTGGAATCGGCGGCGGCGGGTTTAATCGCAGGGATTAACGCGGCGCGGCTTGCAAAAAATCTTGACGCAAAAATTTTTCCTGTTGAAACTTGTCACGGCGCACTTGCAAATTACATTACAACTGCAGACGAAAAAAATTTTCAACCAATGAATATAACTTTCGGACTTTTGCCGTCGCTTGAAACTAAAGTAAAAAAATCTGACAGAAAATCTAAATTGGCGGCGCGGGCTTTAATGACGCTTGAAAATTTTGCTAAAAACCTGCGCGTCTAAATAAAAAATTTGCCGCTACGCGCGCTACAAGCCCTCTATTTAAAGAATTTCGCGCGCAAGGGTACATTTATATCAAAATGAATTTAAAACTGGCTTAAATCGAATTTTAAAGGAGAAATACAATGGAATTTCATTCAACAACAATAGTAGCCGTCAAACGCAACGGGCAAACTGCCATTGCGGGCGATGGACAAGTTACATTCGGTGAACATACGATTATGAAGGCAACCGCCAAAAAAGTTCGCCGCCTTTATCACGATAAAATTATAGCGGGCTTTGCCGGTTCCGTTGCAGACGCTTTTACACTTTTTGAAAAATTTGAGGGCAAGCTTGAGGAATGTCACGGACATTTACAGCGCGCGGCAGTTGCACTCGCTAAGGAATGGCGCACAGATAAAATTCTTCGCAGGCTTGAGGCGTTGCTGTTGGTTGCCGACAAAGATACAATTTTAATGCTTTCCGGCAACGGCGAAGTTATCGAGCCGGATGGAGACGTTGCGGCTATCGGTTCCGGCGGCTTTTATGCACTTGCGGCAGGGCGTGCTTTAATTTCTCATACCGAAATGACGGCGTCGGAAATTGCAAAGGAAGCTTTGTCTATTGCGGCGGATATTTGCGTTTTCACTAACCAAAATATTATCGTCGAGGAACTTAATTAAGAATTGAAAGGAAGTTTTAAATTAATGGCAAAAGATTTGGAACTTAAAAAAGATACAATTTCTGAACTCGGCTTAAATGAACAAACGCCGCGTGAAATTGTCGAGGAACTTAACAAACATATCGTCGGGCAAGATGACGCAAAAAGGTCTGTTGCAATAGCTTTGAGAAACCGCTGGCGCAGTCGCAAGTTGTCTGACGATATTAAAGATGACGTTATACCGAAAAATATTTTAATGATCGGTTCAACCGGCGTCGGTAAAACTGAAATTGCGCGCAGATTGGCAAAGTTGGTTAAAGCTCCTTTTGTCAAAGTCGAGGCAACAAAATTTACTGAAGTTGGTTATGTCGGGCGTGACGTTGAGTCAATCATTCGTGATTTAATGCAAATTTCAGTTCGTATGGTACGCAAGCAACGCACGGAGGAAGTTAAAGAAAAAGCTACCGAAAATGCAAACGAACGCCTTTTAGATATTCTTGTACCGGAACCTAAACGCACGCAAAATCCATTGAGTAAACTTTTTGGCGGCGTCGAACAGCAAGAAGAAAATAAAGTCGAAGAAACTGAAGAAACACCCGTAAATAACGCAGGGCGCGACTTTGTCAAAAAACGCCTTGAAGCCGGCAAACTTGAAAATCAAGTTATAGAGTTGGAAGTTGCAGACCACGCAAAACCAATGGTAGGAATGTTTAGCGGCTCCAGCCTTGAAAGTATGGGCGATAACCTGCAAGATATGATTAGCGGCTTAGTGCCGAAACGTACGCGCAAACGCAAAGTTACTGTTGCGGCGGCGAGAAAAATTCTTGAACAGGAAGAAGCCGAAAAACTTATTGATATGGAAGAAGTTGCTGAAACTGCCCTGCAACTTGCCGAACGCAGCGGGATTGTTTTTCTTGATGAAATTGACAAAGTTGCAGTCAAAGGCTCCAGTTCCGGTCCCGACGTCAGCCGCGAGGGCGTGCAACGTGATATTTTGCCGATCGTCGAAGGCTCCACCGTTATGACGAAATACGGTCCGGTTAAAACAGATTATATTTTATTTATAGCAGCGGGCGCGTTCCATACGGCTAAACCTTCAGATTTAATTCCGGAATTGCAAGGGCGTTTTCCAATTCGTGTTGAATTAAAATCTTTGCGCAAAGAAGACTTTGAAAAAATCTTGACTGAACCGCAAAACGCGCTTATCAAGCAGTACAAAGAACTTTTGAAAACTGAAGGCTTTACACTGGATTTTAAGCCGGAAGCGATTGAAAGAATTGCTGAAATGGCGTATGACGTCAATGAACAATCTGAAGATATTGGCGCGCGCAGACTTCATACATTGTTGGAAAAACTTTTGGAGGAAATTTCATTTTCTGCGCCGGATATGGTTAAAGAGGGCAAAACTGAAATTTTGATTGACGCGGCGTACGTTGATGAACGTTTGAAAGAAATTGCCAAAAATCGTGACCTTTCACAATTCATTCTGTAAAATTTAATCCAAAAAATTAGCGCGGCTTTTTACCGAGTGGGTAAGTTGCCGCGCTTTTTAGTTTGAAAATATTTTAATCTGTCAAAAATACCACGTTCAAATTTTTCAAGTAGCCGCTAATTTCATTAGTAATTAAAATTTTTTGGGCGTCTGCATTGCTCAAAACAGGGTTGCTGTTGAAATTGTTAAGTTTAATTGCCCTCACAATCAAGGGGTGCGAACCTGCGCGACTTGTTGATTCAATTTCAGTAGCATATTCTGCCATACCAATTTCAGTAATTTTGTCAAAGTCCAAATCTTTATCGCCGTAAATAATTTCGCCGGTTTCATTTTGGATAACAGGAGACATAACGCGTTGCAACCCAAGCCCGCGACAGTCAACAATAACGCCGGTATAAGTTACAGGTTGCGGGCGAGGTTCAGAATGTATTTCTACGTTTATTTCAGCAGAAATTGACGCAGAAACAGATACAGAATCTGCAAGCGCGTTTTGGGGAACGGCGGCAAAAATTATCACTGCGAATATCAGCAGAATTAACTTTGAACGTTGCAAGCAAATCATCCTTTCAATCTTCAATGCAAAAAATTTTTTTGTATTATAGCAATGAAAACTGAAAAGATTCTTAAAGAAAATCTAAAGTCAAATTAAATTTAATTTTTTGAAGGCGTTGTAAATTCCGTCATCTTCGACAGCGTCAGTAACCATATCTGCCATAGCTTTAATTTCGTCGCCGCCGCTTGCAACCGCTACGCCAATTTCGCAGTACTCCAGCATTGGAATATCAACCTTTGCATCGCCAAAAGCAATGGTATCTTTTTTGTCTGCGCCGAGATATTTTAAAAGTACGTCAATAGCGTGTGCCTTTGTGATATTTTCAACGCCGACATCGCCGAAAAGCGCAGTTTCACCCGCGCCGCCCCATGTTCCAACTTTCAAATTTGGAAATTCTTTTACGGCGTCAAGATAATCTTGGTAACTTTCCAAAATAAAGCTTACCTTGTTTAAATCGTCGCGGTACAAATTTTTTTCGCCGAAAATCATTTCAGGGAAACATTCACGAACGGTTTTCATATTCCTGCCTTTTCGCGCAGAATATCCTTGAATGGTAGATTGCCCGCGCGTTTCAAAATTTTCACTTGCAAAAAGTCCGGCGTTACTTTCAAGATAAAATTCAAGCTTGCGCCCGTGCAACCAGTCAACAATATGTTTTGCGTCTTCAAGGGAAATAACTTGATGCATAATTACTTTGCCGTCTGATTCAACGTAGGAGCCATTGCCGCCAATCATACCGTCAAGCCCGATATCCCAAATTTCCTCATAGACTTCTGCGCGACTGCGCCCCGTGCAAATGTAAACTTTGTGTCCGTTTTTGCGCGCGGTACGAATTGCTTCAACTGCAGATTTTGGCAAAACATTTTCATACGTTACAAGCGTGCCGTCCACGTCGATAAAAATAACTTTTGACATAAAAATTTCCTCCTAAACAGTAATTTCAATTTGATTATCTTCAAAGGCAACAACGCAACTTTCATAGTAGCCGTCGCCGGTGGTGCGCGGACCGCTGATAACTTTGTAGCCGTCATTTTTGAGTTGCAAAGTCAAGGCTTCAACTTTTTCCTTACTGCCGACGCTGAAAGCCAAATGAATAAAGCCCGTACGATTCAAAGTTTTTTCGGCGTCATCCATTTCCGGCTTGTTCATAATTTCAAGGCGCGCGCCGCCGTCAAAACTCAAAAAGTAAGATTTAAAATTTGTGCGCGGATTGTGATAAAGTTCATTGGAAATTGCGCCAAAATATTTTATAAAAAATTCTTTTGCGCCTTCCAAGTCATTAAAATAAATTGCGGCGTGTTCGATTTTCATAAAAATTCTCCTTAAAATCTTGTGTTAAATTTGTAATTGATATACTATTTTGACGAAATATTTTCTGTCAATATTTTTTACAAATTAAACAAAATCGTTAAGAGGTTTTAATATGAATTTGAAGGTTATGAAGGATTTATCGGAAATTATCAGCTACGAAAATTCAAATTTACCGCTGTACATTGCACGCGGGCGGTTGTCGAATTTTGCAAATATGAAGGCGTTGGGACATTGGCACGACGATTTAGAAATTGTTTTGGCGTTGAAAGGCAATATTGGATACGAAGTGAACGGGCGAAAGTTTATCCTGCGCGAGGGCGATGCAATGGTTATCAATTCGCAGCAAATGCACTATCCCTATTCTGCGGACGGCAAGGACGGCGAATATTTGTGCGTTTTATTTCAGCCGCAAATTTTGACGGGCAGTAAATTTATTGCCGAAAAATATATTTCGTCAATCCTGCAACCTCCTTACATTACAGAAAAAATTTTTCTGCGCGGTAACAATGAGCATCGCGCAGTTTTGGCGGCGATTGATAAATTTTTGGAAATTCCACAGGTTGAAGGTTACGAATTTGAATTTTTAAGTTGCGCGTTAAATTTTTGGGCGCAGTGGTTTAAATTTTTAAACAGGGAGCCGCTCATTTCCTACCAAAATATTAACAGCGGCATTGAGATTCAAAAACGAATGGTAAATTTTATCTACCAAAATTACCAAAAAAAAATCAGCCTTGACGAAATTGCCAAAGCCGGAAATGTTTGCAAAAGTGTCTGTTGCAAAATGTTCAAAGAATATCTCGGCAAAACGCCGATTGATTTTTTGAACAGCTACAGGATTCAAATTGCCACTAAATTTATCAACGATTCAAAGTTGAGTATTCTTGAAATTGCTTTTAATTGCGGATTCAATACGCCGAGTTATTTTGCCGCCGTTTTTTTGAAGGTTAAAGGTTGCACGCCCAGCAAATACCGCAGCTTGCAAAAAAAAATTTCGGGGTAATTATTTTTTCTTAGATTTTTTATTGTTGTCAGTTTCAGGCGAAATAGAAAGGTCTGTGGCGTCTTGATAAGTTGAAACAGATTTTAAAAAGTCTTCATAATCGCTTTTATCTAAATCTGCAGATATAAGTTGAATCGAAATGCAACGCCCGCTTTTTGTGCGGAAAATTGCATACGCCGTTTGTTGGTCGGCAGTAGCTGTAACTTCTTCGCCGTTTTCGTCCACGATTGTAAGTTCTTTTGCAGTAACCATGACTACGCCCTTGTTGTCTTTTGAAATATTTTGGAGTTCAACAAAATTGTAGATATTTTCCGCGCGTTTTTTTTCAATGTAAGCGTCTATCTTTTTTTTCTTGTCTTTGTTAAAATCCGGAATTTCTTTTGTGTCGAAGGCGTCAAGCATAATCTGATAACCGAAAATAACTTTTATATCTTCATAGGCAAAAACCAAAAGCTCGCCGTGTTGATTAGGGTCTTCAAAAGGATTTACAATAACAATCGGTTTAGCAGGGCAAAGAATTTTAAAGCCGTAAGTTTCGCTGGTATATTCATAGGATTCATTTTCGGCGGCAAATGCTGTAGCCGTCAACAAAGTTAAAATGAAAATTGCCGGTAAAAAAATTTTGTGCATTAAATTTTCAACTCCATCAAAAACTTTTTTCAATCGTCAAATAAACTTGAATCAAGACAAGCGCGGCTTCGACGGCTTTTTCTTTAATTTCGGTACGAGTGCCTTTAAAATTAAATTTTTGGATTCTGTCTCCGTTCGGTCCGCTTATTCCAATATAAACCGTGCCCAAAGGTTTTTCGGGCGTGCCGCCGCCGGGTCCGGCAATTCCCGTAATGCTTACGCCAATATCTGTATTTAAAATTTGCCTGACGTTTACCGCCAATTCTTGCGCCGTTTGCCTGCTTACCGCGCCGAAATTTTTCAGCGTTTCTTCTTTGACTTGCAAAACATTCATTTTAGTTTCGTTTGCATAGGCAACAACCGCGCCTTTGACGTAAGCCGAACTGCCGGCAACGTTGGTTAATCTGTCAGTTAAAAGCCCGCCCGTGCAACTTTCAGCGCAGGATATGGTTAAATTTTTTTCTGTAAGCAATGAACCAATTTCAATTTCCATAAAGTTTACTCCTTTCAGAATTATATTTTAACACGGTTTTTATTTCTTTAGAAGGAAGAATCGCCGCGCGGCTTCTTTTCCCTAATCCTTAATCCCTAATCCTTAGCCCCTATTTTTTCGGCGGCTAAATCGTAAACAAAACCATCAAGAATTTTAACTTTTACAAAATCGCCGGCGTTACTTTTAAAATCGTTTTCAATATAAATTTGCCCGTCAACTTCCGGAGCCTCTCGGTAGGAGCGTCCTTCAACAACTTCCTCAACTTCGGCATCACGCCCTTCAATCAAAACTTCAAGTTCTTTGCCGCGCAAACTTTCATTGACTTCCTGCGAAATTAAACTTTGAATACTCATTAATTCGTGGTAGCGTTCCTGCGCGACTTCCTCTGAAATTTGATTTTCCATTTTAAAAGCGGGCGTGTCTTCTTCAGCCGAATATACAAAAACACCAACTTTATCAAGGCGTTGTTCCTGCAAAAAATTTTTAAGTTCGTTAAATTCTTCGTCCGTTTCGCCGGGATAACCTACAATAAAAGTTGAACGAATTGAAACGCCGGGAATTTTGTCGCGCAGTTTTTTTAATAAAGTTTCAATCTGCGCGCGTGTGTCGGGTCTGTGCATACGTTTTAAAACTGTGTCGGCGGCGTGTTGAAGCGGCAAGTCAACATAGTTACAAATTTTCGGCTCGCTTGCAATGAGTTCAATTAATTCATCAGTGAAACTTTGAGGGTACGAATACAAAATTCTGATCCAATGAATTTTTTTGACTTTGACAAGCTCGCGCAATAAATCACAAAGTTTAACTTCGCCGTATAAATCCCGCCCGTAATTGGTGGAGTCCTGCGCGATAAGGTTAATTTCTTTGACGCCGTTTTCTGCAAGGTGTTCAACTTCAGCTTTAATATCTTCAATGGGGCGTGAAACTTGCCGCCCGCGAATCAGCGGAATTGCACAAAAGGCGCAGGCGTGGTCGCAACCTTCAGCAATTTTTACATAGGCGGTATAACTCGGCGTTGTCAAAAGGCGCGGAGTTTTTGCACTGTAAATAATTTTTTCGTCACCAATGAAAATTACGCGGTTACCTTTCAAAGTTTCTTCGATAACTTCAACAATTTTATTCCAAGCGGTTGTACCGATAATTGCGTCAATTTCCGGCATTTCGTCCAAAAGTTCCTGCCTGTATCTTTGCCCTAAGCAACCGGCAACGATTAAGGCGCGGCAGTTGCCGTTTTCTTTGTAGTCGGCAAGATTTAAAATCGTTGTAATTGATTCTTCCTTTGCCGAAGTGATAAAGGCGCAGGTATTGACAATCAAAACTTCAGCTTCAGCCGGATTCGGCGTAATTGTCAAGCCCTGTTTCTGCATTATTCCCAGCATTACTTCAGTATCGACAAGATTTTTTGCGCAACCTAAGCTGATTATTCCAACTTTCAAATTCAAAATTCTATCGCTCCCAAATTACTATCAAAAAATATTTTATTGCGAATTATATATAACTGCCGCCGAAATTGTCAATTTATTTAAAACGAACGTCTTTTATCCAGCGGTCTAAAAATTCATGGCGTTGTTGTTCAGTGAATTTCGGATTATTTTTGAAAAGTACAAGATTTTTACCGGCGAAAGTTTTATAAGCTAAAGTTTGAGGATTGGTTGACAAAAAGTAAAAGCCGTTTTTCTGTAATGAAATTTGGGCGTCGTCACTCAAGAGCCAATCTGCGAATTTTGACGCGGCAAGATTTTTCTTTGTGTCGGTTGTTGTAATTCCAACGCCGGTAATTATGCACGCCGTGCCGTCTTCAGGATAAATAATTTTCAGCGGGTAATGATTTTGCATGTAGCGCAGAGTTTCACTTTCAACCGCAACCGAAATATCAGCTTCGCCCATTCCGGCTTGGCGAACGGGATTAGATAAATATTTTGCATATTGGACAACTTTTGGATGAATACCGCTCAAAATTTCGTAGGTTTTTTCGTCGCCGAAATTTCCTATCATTTGAAACATTAAATTTGACGAAGCGTCAGCCGCCAAAAAGTCTGTAATTCCAATTCGCACATTTTGCGCCGCCGCCAATTCTTCCCACGTCGAAGGTATAGCGTAAATTTTGCGCAGATAATCACGATTGATACAAAAAATTATTGGATCGTACCAAACGCCTATCCAACGGTCGTATTCGTCTTTGAAGTCATTTTTTACGGCGTCGTTTGTTTCTGAAATGTAGGGCGTCAATAAATCTAAATCTGCCGCAGTGCTTAAAATTTTACTGTCAGTCAAAATTAAATCTGCCGGTTTTTCGCGCAGGTTTTGAATTAATTCCGCAGGAGTCAAAGGCACAAAATTTATTCGTACGTGCTTTTCGTGTTCGTAAGTTTCAGAAAGAATTGTAACCGTTTCCGGCGGTAAAGTTGTATAAGCTAAAAGTTCCTGCACCGGTACGGCAGAATTTTTTTTGTCTGCGTCAACCGGAAAAGCCGCGCCCGCCACTGCCGCCAATATCAACATAAACCCTGTTAAAAGTAAAATCGTATAACGCCGCATAAATTTTCCCCCGTACAAATTTTTAATCGTTATTATATCTAAACGCGCCGCCCTTTACAATGATTTTTCAGATTAAATTTTTATTAAAAGCACGGCAGGATTATTTTTGACTTTGAAGAATAGCATAACCATAAAAAACTGAAAATTTAGTTTGTTTGGAGGTAATTTTATATGGCTGCAAAAAAAACCGGCGAAAACTTGGAAGAAATTAAAAAAAGATTCCACAAAGATGAAGTTGACGCCAAAGTCCGCTCGTTAATTCCCTATACCACCCGTTGGCACAATATCTTTCACGTTGACGCGCCTTATTCGCTGATTAGCGATCCCAATGGTTTGTGCAAATGCGGCGATACTTATCACATTTTCTGCCAGTGGAACCCCGTCCCGATTAACCAAAATTGGCACAAAAATAAATCGTGGATGCACACTACTACAAAAGATTTTATCAATTACAGTTACCCTGAACTTTCACTTTGGCCCGGCGATGAATACGACAAAGACGGCTGTCACAGCGGCTGCGGTTTCATTGAAGACGGCAAAGTTCGTGTTTTTTATACTGCTAACTGCCGCGATGAAAATTATCAGCGTACTGTTGCACAACGTTTCGGCACTTTGCAGGAAGACGGCAGCGTTATAAAAGAAGAAATTCAACTTTACGGCAACCCCGAAGGCTACACCGCCCATTTCAGAGATCCCAATTTCTTTTATCGTAACGGCGTACGCTATTTCGCAATGGCGGCGCAACGTATGAGCGATTATCCTGCAAAAAGTTCCCGCCCGACTAACGGCTGCGTTTTAATCTACAAAGAAAAATCTGAAGGCGGCTGGGACTTTTTGGGCGAAGTCAAAACTGATTATTACGATTTCGGCTATATGTGGGAATGCCCGAATTTGTTGCAATTCAGCGATATGGACGTTTTGATTGTTTGCCCGCAAGGCGTACACCATCAAGAGTTGAAATACGAAAATCACTGCTTAGCCGGTTACTTCATTGGTCATTTCAGCGTTGATTCTTTGGATATGATTCACGGCAAATTCCACGAACTCGACAAGGGCTTTGATTTCTATTCGCCGCAAGTTATCGCCAATGATTCACGTCATATCTTAGTTGGCTGGATTGGTATGCCCGACCTTACTGATACGGTTGAATCTGCGCAAGACGGCTGGCTTTATACTTTGACAATGCCGCGTGAACTTATTCTTCATGAAGGCAAATTGCGTTATCGCCCTGTCGAAGAAATGAAGGCTCTGCGCAAAGCTTATCAGTCGATTGACATTTTCAACACCACTCAAACTTCAGCACAATTAGCTAAAGCCAGTGAATCTGAAATTAACATTAAATTTGGCGCAGCGCGTAAAGTTCAAATCGCCGTAAAATGGGGCGAAGAAAAACTTTTGATGGAATATGACCGCGATAATCAAATTTTCACGCTTGACAGAAACAGTATGAAACTCGGCGGCAAGGGTATTCGTCCTTTCAATGACGGCAAAAATACCGACGTTAATATTGGATTCCGCAAATTTAAACTCTTTGCCAATCTCGACTTGCAATTCAGATTGTTTGTAGACCGCTCCGCTATTGAACTTTTCTTACAAAACGGCGAAGAAGCTTGCAGTATGCTGATTTATCCTGAAAGTGATATTGCGCCCGTTCTCGAAATTACCGGCGATAAAAATATTGAAAATATTTCCGGTAAGATTTATGAACTTGGCGGCTTGAACTATAAATAATTTTTATAGAGGCGTTTGCTGTGGAAGTAAAAATTTTTAATCTGGATTTAAGCGGCGTTGTTAGTCAAACTTTACGTAAACTTGAAAACGATATAAATACTTTTCTGATGACAAGAGATTTAGTTTCGCTGGAACAATCCGTTTTACCGGCGGGCGAAAATGTAAAGCCGCGCCTTTTCGTTACAATCGTTGCCAAAAGAAAAGCCGAAAACTAAACTAAAAATTTTCAGCTCGTCGAAAGGCGGGCTTTTTTAGTTGCGCACAGAATCGATTTTAAGGCAGGTTAAATCTTTTTTGCAAATTTATACCAAAACCTTTCAAAAGTTTCATTTAAACCCCTTGTAGCGCGTCTGCGAGCTTATTTTTTGTTTGTCGAAAAAATTTTAACCGCTGAAAATTCGGCGGCTTTTTTGTTGAAAATTTAAAACAAAAATTCAGAAAATACTTTCATTTAACAAAAAGTTATGGTAATATAGGCACACTACAAATTCACGAAAAATTTTTTTGAAAGGAAGTTTATTAATGGCGACATTGTTAGAAAAAACCAGAAAAATTAACAAGTTGCTGCAAAGGTCGGAAAATGTTGAGTACGACGGGATTTCAAAAGTACTTAGCAATATTTTGGATGCAAACGTTTATATTATGGACAAAAAGGGCGATATTTGCGGCTACGCTTTCACAGACAATTTTGAATGCGAATTGATGATTGATAAAGTTATTCGCAAGGGCAAATTTCCAAAACAGTATGTGCGCTGGTTGAATCACCTTGAAGAAACACAGGCGAATATGCGTACAAAAACCGGTATGTGCGCCTATGAAGAAAAACGCCCCTGCAATTTCGACGGCAAAAATACTACCGTTGTTCCAATTTACGGCGTCGGACGCAGAATCGGCACTTTGATTATCGCCCGCTATGACGAAGATTTTAATGATGATGATTTACTTTTGGCGGAATACGGCGCGACCGTTGTAGGAATGGAAATGTTGCGCGACCATACAGAAAAAATTGAAATTGACGCCCGCAAAAAGGCTAACGTACAAATTGCGCTTGCAACTTTAAGCTATTCAGAAACTGAAGCCGCAATAAATATTTTGGGCGAACTTGACGGCAACGAAGGACTTTTAGTGGCGTCAAAAATCGCAGATCGCGTAGGAATTACCCGTTCGGTTATCGTCAACGCTTTAAGAAAATTTGAATCCGCCGGAGTCATTGAATCAAAATCGCTCGGTATGAAAGGCACGTACATAAAAATTCTCAACGAATATTTAATGGAAGAAGTTCAAAAACTTCGCCGCTAAAAAAAAATTTTTCTTGCAATTAGTAAAAACTTTTGATA
Source organism: uncultured Selenomonadales bacterium (assembly GCA_937901445.1). Lineage (GTDB taxonomy): Bacteria > Bacillota > Negativicutes > Selenomonadales > Selenomonadaceae > Quinella. Next base: position 5,557 of record CALDHY010000018.1, on the reverse strand, counting down.
CAATCCTTTCAAAGAATTTTGAGAGGATTTTTTTCACGGCTAAAGGAAGGTGAGAATCATGGCAGGAATAATCGGCGGAGTAAATCAGGCGAATACTACGCTTAACCGAATTAATAACGCGGCGCAAAGAACGTCGCAAATTCTCTCGACAGGCTCCAATTTCCCGAATGCGTCATACAGCCCTTCTTCGTACTCAATTTATCAACGTATGAACAGCCACGTTGGCGCAACTACTCAATCTGTTCAAAATACCCAAAATGCAAGTGCCATGATTAAAATTGCGGCAGGCGCAACCGGCAATACAGTCAGCGCGTTAAATTCTATTCAACAATATCTTGTAAACGCCGCTAACGGCACCAATTCTGATTCAGACCGTGCGGCTCTTCAAGAAAACATAAATCAACTCGTTCAACAAATTGACGATAACGCCCGCACTCAATATAACGGTATGAATTTACTTGACGGCTCGCGGCAAGGCGTTATGGTTGCAGGTGTTTCCGGCTATGAAAATGTTTCGCTCGGTAATATGAGCGCGCAAGCGTTAGGCTTAATGGACGACCAAGGCAACGTTACAATCGATGTTTCAAATGATGAATCTATTCAAAGTGCACTTGAAAACGTCAGCGGCGCGTTGGGATATGTTCAAGACGTCAATAACAATTTGCAAGCCACTTTACAGGGCGGCGATATTTTGGATTATTCGCTTGATGAGGCAACGACGCAGGGCGCGTACCTGCAACGCTTGGATTATCAAGCTGATAACTATACAACTATGGAAGAAAATACACAGGCGGCGGCGTCAAATTTGGAAGATGCTGATATTGCCAAACACATTTCACAACTTAAACTTCAAAGTATTCAACAGCAAGTCGCGTTGGAAATGTCAAAAATTTTTAATCACAGTCAATCCGGAGTTTTGAGGTTGTTGCAGTGATTTTCAAGCGGGCATAGTTCATCGGTAGAATGAGAGCTTCCCAAGCTTTAGAGCAAATGCTCTTATTCATCGTATTTGCAGGGATTCGATTCCCATTGCCCGCTCCAAGTTGAATTTTCAAAATTACATTTAAATTCAAAAGTTTATTACATTGCTTTTCAAGCGGGCATAGTTCATCGGTAGAATGAGAGCTTCCCAAGCTTTAGAGGTGGGTTCGATTCCCATTGCCCGCTCCAATAAATTTTCCCAAGCTTTAGAGCAATTACTCTTACTCATCGTATTTGCAGGGATTCGTTCCCATTGCCCGCTCCAATAAATTTTTCCCGTTAAATAAAAAAAGCTTGCATTATTTTAAATCTTATGGTACACTTGCACGCGTTGAAAAACTTTTCACGGCCCGGTAGTTTAGTTGGTTAGAATGCCGCCCTGTCACGGCGGAGGTCAGGGGTTCAAGTCCCCTTCGGGTCGCCACTTTAGAAATTAGCTAAATTCAAATATAAAAAAGGCGGCATAGCCAAGTGGTAAGGCAGAGGTCTGCAAAATCTCCACCCCCAGTCCGATTCTGGGTGCCGCCTCCAATCTTGTAAAATCCGGCACTGCTTAGGGTAGTGCTTTTATTATGTTATGTGGAAAGGCGGGAATTGCATTGTTTGAGGATTTATCACAAAACATACAGGAAGCCTTTCGTAAGTTGCGCGGACACGGCAAACTGACTGAAAAAGACGTCGATAAAGCTTTAAAAGATGTTCGTATGGCGTTACTTTCTGCGGACGTAAACTATAAAATCGTTCGCCAATTTGAAAAAAACGTCAAGGCGCGCGCTGTCGATACAGAAATTTTAAGCAAACTTACGCCTGCACAGTCCGTTATAAAAATCGTCGACGAAGAATTAACGTCGTTAATGGGCGGTAAAGCGGCAAAAATTAATATTTCTTCAAAGCCTCCAACTGTTATTTTAATGGTCGGCTTGCAAGGCAGCGGCAAAACTACTTCAGCCGGTAAATTGGCTCTTGCAATGCGCAAACAGGGCAAACGCCCCGCACTCGTTGCCGCTGATATTTACAGACCGGCGGCGATTAAACAGTTGCAAGTTGTCGGTGAACAAGTCGAAGTTCCCGTTTTTACTGAAGATATTCAAGACGCCGTGCAAATTGCAAAAGATTCTTTGAAATTCGCAGATTCACACGCCCGCGACGTTTTGATTATAGATACGGCGGGACGCCTGCAAATTGACGAAAAATTAATGCAGGAACTTAAAGATATTAAAGCCGCCGTCAATCCGCACGAAATTTTACTTGTTGTCGATTCAATGATCGGGCAAGAATCAGTGAATGTTGCCGAAACTTTTCATAATGCACTCGGCGTTAATGGCATTGTTTTAACAAAACTTGACGGCGATGCACGCGGCGGCGCGGCTCTTTCAATCAAGGCGGCTACAGGTTGTCCAATAAAATTTGTCGGTATGGGCGAAAAATTGGAACCGCTTGAAGTCTTCCACCCCGACCGAATGGCAAGCCGAATTTTGGGAATGGGCGATGTACTTTCACTGATTGAAAAAGCGCAGTCAACCATTGACGCAAAAACCGCTGAAAAAATGGTTAAGAAAATCAAGTCAGACGAATTTACTTTGGCAGATTTTCTTGAACAACTGCAACAAGTTAAAAAGCTCGGCTCGCTTAACGATTTACTTGGAATGATACCGGGTATGAGCGGGCTGAAGAAAAAACTTTCCGGCGTAGATCTGGATTTAGATGGCAAGGAAGTTAAACATATGGAAGCAATTATACTTTCAATGACGCCAAAAGAAAGATTAAACGTCGGAATGATTGACGCAAAACGCCGCAAAAGAATTGCAATGGGCAGCGGTACGAAAGTTTCAGATGTCAACAAACTTTTGAAACAGTTTGAGGAAATGCGCAAAATGATGCGTCAACTCGGCGTTCAATCCAATCAAGCCGCGCCTTCAAAAAAATCTAAAGCCAAAAAAGGGAAAAATAAAAAAAGTACCGGCGCAAAAGTTAAAATGCCGAATTTAAGCGGACTTTTGGGCGGACTCGGAAATAAGTTTCCTTTTATTAAAAAATAAATTTCAGACGATATAAAACTTTGAAAGGTGGTGAAAGTGTGGTCAAAATCAGACTCAATCGAATGGGAGCAAAAAGACAACCGTTTTATCGTGTAGTAGTGGCTGACAGCCGCTCGCCGCGTGACGGGCGTTTTATTGAAATCGTCGGCAATTACGACCCTACCAAAAATCCGGCAATTATTAATATTGATGAAGAAAAAGTTATGGCGTGGATTAAAAACGGCGCACAACCGACGGATACAGTCCGCTCACTGTTGAGCAAAAAAGGTATTATGAAAAAACTTCACGAAGAAAGAAAAGCTAAAAATTAAAAGCTAAGAAAGTTCAGTTAATCGAGGTACTAAACTATGCAAGAACTTGTTAAAGTGTTGGCAAAGGCACTTGTTGAAAATCCCGACGCGGTGGAAGTCGAGGAAGTCGAAGAAGAAGGGCGTACAGTCCTGAAGTTACACGTAGCTCAAGAAGATATGGGCAGAGTTATCGGCAAACAGGGCAGAATCGCAAAGGCAATTCGTACTATCGTAAAATCTGCCGCAACGCGCGAAAATAAAAAAGTGACTGTCGACATTGATTAAAATTTTGGGCGGTGAGTTGTAAGGCTCGCCGCTTTTTTAATTGGAGGAAATTTTATGCTTGAAAATTTACTCGTCTGCCGAAATTTGCTGAATGACGAAATTTTTAACCCCACCGCCAATAAAATTGAAACTGCCGCAAAACTCATCGAACGCGCCGAAACTTTGGGATTAAGCGGAAATATTTTGCGCAGTTACTTAATTTACATTTTGGCGCACGAACCAAATATAGTTTCTGAAACTGTCGAATTGAACGGCGGCAAAATTGGCGCAAGTTTGTACAACGCCTTCAAAAATGACATAGGGCATTTGTTAAAAATTTTTGCAGGGGAATTAGACGATTCGCTTTATCTAAAAATCGAAATGGTTTTAAATTATCAGCCGACCGTATCAAACAAAATTGAATCACTTGTCGAACTTGAAGAAAAACTTTCAAATCTGCGCGACGTTGCCGAAATTGCAAGGTTTTTCATCGAACACTATAAAAAGTACGGCTACGGCGATATTGCAGCTTATCGCGCCTTTCGTTGGGATAATAAGTTAATCGGTATCAAACACTTTGAAAAAATCCGCCTTGAAGATTTAATCGGCTATGCTCACCAAAAAGAATTATTGACAAAAAATACAATCGCCTTTCTTGAAAATAAACCCGCAAATAACGTTTTGCTTGTCGGCGCGCGCGGCACGGGTAAATCTTCCGGCGTTAAGGCTCTCGTCAACGAATACTACACGCGCGGCTTAAGACTTGTACAAATTACAAAGCCACAACTTAAAAATCTGCCTGAAATTATGGACGCGCTAAGAAAATTTGCAAGCAAACATTTTATAATTTTTTTGGACGATTTATCTTTTGAAGAATCAGAATCCGAATACAAATATTTAAAATCTTCGATTGAAGGCGGCGTTGAAAGTCGTCCGGAAAATGTTTTGATTTATGCAACTTCAAACCGCCGCCATTTGATTAGGGAAACGTGGCGCGACAGGGATGAAAGAAATGACGAACTTTACCGCGATGACAGCGTAAATGAAACAATTTCACTTTCTGACAGATTCGGCTTGATAATTCACTACTACGCGCCGACGCAGGCTGAATATCTTGAAATTATCAGGTATATGTTGAAGAAAAAAAATATTGCGCTTGACGATGAAACTTTAAGAATTGAAGGATTGCGCTGGGAAATGTCACATTCCGGCAGGAACGGTCGTACCGCTCAACAATTTGTCAATTTTTATTTGGGGCAAATTTAAACTAACAGTCATTGTTAATAAAATCTGATATTTTCTGCGCCGATTAACTTTGTAAGTTCGTCGCGCAGATTTTTATTGGGCGAAACTTTGAATTTCTGCATACGCCACTTGCCCAAAATTTTAAAATAAACTGAACTTTCGCCGCCGTAATTTTTTAAAACGGCTGAAACTTTATCTTGCAAATTCGGCGGTACATTCAAATAAATATCCGGCGTGTAATCCTGCGCGAGGGAAATTTCATTGGCAACAATTTTTGAAGAATCAATCTTGCCGCTGACTACAACAACCGAATCAGCCAAAATTAAATCCATAAACTTTTCAAAGACCGCCGGAAAAATCGTAACGCCAATTTTTCCGCTAAAATCTTCAAGCGTCATACTTGCCATTAAATCGCCTTTCTTGGTTGTAATTCGCCGCGCGTCAACTATCAAGCCGCCAATTTTTACACTTTGCCCGTCTTTGAAGTTGCCGCGTTGAATTTCTTCAATTTTTATCAAGCCGGAAAATTTTTCGGCAAATTCATCAAGCGGGTTGCCACTCATATAAAAACCGAACGCCTCTTTTTCCCACGCCAAAATTTCAATTCGTGAACGTTCGGCAACCTTCGGCAAATGATTTTCGGTAGAAATTGTTTCGCTGTCGAAGAGTCCGCCTTGCCCGTTTGCGGCGTCTTTGCTCCTTTGCACACCTTCAGCAAATGCACTTTCCAACGATTTA
>CALDHY010000017.1 GCA_937901445.1 uncultured Selenomonadales bacterium | reverse complement strand
TGGTTATTCTGGGCATCCGGGTAGCTCCGGAACGGGTGATGGCCGCCACCAGGATGCCCAGAATAACCAGGAAAACCAGGATATTGACATTTCCTCCCACCTTGTCTCCCAAAACCTGGAACATGGTGAGGATGGATTCCAAGATATTGCCCCCGGTAAAGAGCATGGCTCCTGCAAAGATACCAATCAACAGGGACATATAGACTTCCTTAGTCCACAAAGCCAGTACAATGGTGATAACTGGCGGCAGGACGGACCAAATCGATTCAGCCATAACCTACCTGCTTTCTGCTATAATTAGCTTATTTTTTCCTAATACAATCCACGAACCTAATTGTATAACATTTTTTGCATAGTAGCAAGAGGATTTCAGCATTTTTTGCAAGTTCTGATTTACATCATGATAAAAAGACGCCCAACGCTGGGAGATACCTTTCGTTCACTTAGACAAGCTTATCTATGGCGAAGGAAAAGTATTATCAGCCGCCGGGCGTCTTAGCATATCAGTGTAAACCGAACTCCGAACCCGGACTTATTTCATTCTCTTAATGGTGAACCGCCCCGTCTCCACCTCTTTCCGATGGCAATGCGGACACTCATTTTCAATAATCCCCGTATACCCGCAGACCGGATCCCGATCCACCGGATGATTGATGGAAAAATACCCCATATCCGCATCATGCATAGCCCGCACAACACGCTCAAAGGCTTTCACATTCTTCGTCGGGTCGCCGTCCATTTCAATATAGGCAATGTGTCCGGCGTTGCAAAGTGCATGGTACGGTGCCTCAATTTGAATTTTATCATTAGCCGAAATTGGAAAATAAACCGGTACGTGGCTGGAATTTGTCATATAATCGCGGCTTGTTACACCCTTGATAATCCCGTACTGCTTGCGATTGGCGCGTTGAAATTGTCCTGCGGTGGATTCAGCCGGCGTGCCAAAAGTTGTCCAGTTTCTTTTTTCAAGTTTTGTATATTCGTCTGTACGCTCGCGCAGATGTTTTACAATTTTTAAACCTAATTCTTGCGCCGTCGTACTTTGCCCGTGATGAGAGCCGATTAAGGCAACTAGACATTCGGCAAGCCCGCAAAAACCGATTGAATAAGAGGCGTGTTTCAAAACGTCTTTAATTTTGTCTGAAGGTTTTAATTTATCTGAATCCATCCAAACGCCCTGTCCCATAAGAAACGGGAAATTATAGACGTGCTTTTCTTCAATAGTTTTCAAGCGGAATAATAAATAATCGTGGCAAATTGTAATATATTTGTCGTAGAGTTTGAAAAATTCTTCGACGCTGCCCTTTGCCTCAAGTGCAAGTTTTGGCAGATTAATTGTTACAAAAGAAAAATTGCCGCGCGAGCCGGATTGTTCCGCGCCGTTGACATTTGACATTACGCGGGTACGACAGCCCATAGTTGCAACGTAACTGTTATAATCGCCCGGCTTGTAGTATTGCAGATTATACGGCGCGTCAAGATTTACGAAATTTGGGAAAAGCCTTTTTGCACTGACGCGGCAGGCTTGCCGGAATAAATCATAATTTTTATCGTCTACATTATAATTGACGCCGGATTTAAGTTGAAAAACCGAAATTGGAAAAATTGGCGTTTCGCCGTTGCCCAATCCCGCCTCAATGGCGTTCAAAACTTCACGAGTTGCAAGCCGCCCTTCAGGGCTTGTATCCATTCCATAATTTATCGAACTGAAAGGAACTTGTGCGCCTGCGCGAGAGTGAAGGGTATTAAAATTATGTATAAGAGCTTCCATAGCTTGATGCGTTTCTTCCTCAACGTCGCGGCAAGCTTGACGATAAATTTTTTCTGCCAATTTTTTTGAACTTACAACTGCTGTTAAATTTTCAACGGCGGCAGGATTATCGCCCTCTGAATAAGTACAAACATTAAAATCAATTTCGGCGGCGGGCGCAATATCGCAAAATTCGCACGCCCTTTCAAGTTCCGCCGTTATAATTTTTTTGAAAGATTTTCTGACGCCTTCAGCCATAGCATAATCAAAGGCGTTTATACTTTGCCCGCCGAACATATCATTTTGGTTACTTTGTATTGCGATACACGCTAAAGAAGCATATGAACGAATTGAATTTGGCTCGCGCAGAAAACCATGACCGGTTGAAAAGCCGCCGTGAAAAAGTTTCAACAAATCAATTTGGCAGCAATTCAAAGTTATTAAACTGAAATCTTTGTCCGTATTGACTATATCATAATCTCAAAGAGACTTCGGGCACTTCGGAATTTGGAATTTCACCAAAAACCTACTCTACTTGCTTTTCAGCGTTCGATAGTCGATTAACTTTACTTAAAAAAGTCTTAGCACAGGATTCTCCCAAAAGGCATTCCCTGTTAGCCCTGCCGCTAATTGCCATTTCCTGCAATTCCTGAACGTCGGCAAGACACCTCAAATTTTTGAGTTCACCCGATTTTCCATAGCACGTCGCCGCACTACGCCACAACTTTTTCATGGATATGAATCCAGTTTTCTTTGTCAGCCTTTGCAAATTCTTCCGGCAAAACGTAATTATCGACAAAATGTTTTGCGCCTTCCGCGCCGAGTTTCAACATTATACCCATTGAAGCGTCGGTGTTGATATTGGCGTTGTCGCGTTTCAAGTCAACGTTCACTGAATCTGCGAAAAAAATATCACGGTAAGTTTCCATTAATTTTTTCTGCGCCATTCGCCGCTGTGAATGTTTTTCACGATACAGAATAAATTGTTTTGCCACGTCAAAAAATCCGCCTGCCATTAAAGCTTTTTCAACTTCATCTTGAATTTCTTCGACGCCTATATTTTCAAAATCTGAAATTGCCACTTCAACGGACGCTGTAACTTTTTCAATGTCATTCGGCTGTAATTTATTTTCCGCCGTCGTTGCATCGTTATTCGCACCGGCTATTGCATTAAAAATTTTTGTGCGGTCGTAGTCAACGGCATTTCCTGAACGTTTTATCACTGTTTTTAATTTCATTTCGTTCTCTCCTTTCTAAAAAAATTTCCAGTATAAAAAGTGGTGCGCCAATATTTTATCAAAGTAAAAAATTTCTAGCTAGACTTGACATTTACAATAAAACGTGAAACGGCTATAATATCAGCAAAGATAAAAAAATTTTTTTTGGAGGGCAAAAAATGGATAGCAAAGTTTTATTTAATGTTCAATACGGTTTGTTTGTTTTAAGTTCAAAATCTGAAACTAAAGATAACGCCTGCATAATTAATACCGTTACTCAAGTTACGGCGAATCCCGAGCGCATTTCAATAGCCGTAAACAAACTCAACTACACGCACGATTTAATAGCGGCGTCGAAAAAATTTACAGTTTCGATTATCAGCGAAGCGGCAAGTTTTGAACTTTTTAAACATTTCGGTTTTCAGAGCGGTAAAACAGTTGACAAGTTTGCAAACTTCGACAAAGTGGAGCGCACGGCTAACGGCACGCTTGCAATTACTGAAGGCACAAATTCTTTCATAAGCGGCAACGTCATTAATTCTGTTGACGCCGGAACTCATACGATTTTTATTGCCGATGTTGTCGATATGAAAAAATTTAATGACGTACCTTCGACAACTTATAATTTCTACCAGAAAAATATTAAACCGAAACCCGCGCCCGTCGGCAAAACTGAAGACGGCAAGACTATTTGGCGTTGTACAATTTGTGGCTATGAATATATTGGCGATGAATTGCCCGCAGATTTCATTTGCCCGCTTTGCAAACATCCTGCCGCAGACTTTGAAAAAGTTGTACCCGCCGCCGTTGAGAAAAAACTTTCGCTTGCCGGTACAAAGACTGAACAAAATCTGCGCGAGGCTTTTTCCGGCGAATCACAAGCGCGCAATAAGTATACTTACTACGCCTCCGTTGCAAAGAAAAACGGCTACGAACAAATAGCCGCGCTGTTTTTGAAAACCGCCGAAAACGAAAAGGAACACGCTAAACTTTGGTTTAAAGCATTGGGCGAATTGGGCAGCACTGAAGAAAATCTTTTGCACGCGGCTGAAGGCGAAAATTTCGAGTGGACAGATATGTATGCAAGAATGGCGCGTGAAGCTGATGAAGAAGGTTTTACAGAATTGGCTGAACAGTTCAGAGGCGTTGCGGCGATTGAAAAACACCACGAGGAACGCTACCGCAAACTTTTAAAGAATGTTGAGGCGCAGGAAGTTTTCAAAAAAGCCGGTGTACAAATTTGGGAATGCAGAAATTGCGGGCATATTGTTGTTGGTACTGCCGCGCCGGATATTTGCCCCGTTTGCAAACACCCGCAAAGTTACTTTGAAATTAACGCGGAAAATTATTAAGGATTAAGGATTAAGGGTTAAGGATTAAGGACTAGGGAATAAAAAACTAACCCCTAATCCCCTATATCCCAGTCCCTAAAAATCGACTGAAAGGAGATTTTCAATGGCACATAATAAAGTATATGCTTTACTCGGTCCGCACAGTTCCGGTAAATCTTCAATGATTTCTCAACTTGTTTCAATGGGGATGCATTACATTCCAACAGTTACCACAAAATATTTCGACGACAGATACGCCTACAAGCGCAAACTTTTTGAAATGCTTAAACCCGACGCCTACGCCGCCGAAAAATTAATTATCAACAGTCAATATCAAGGCAGCTCTTTTGGCGTGCGCCGCACAGACGTTTTGGACTCTTACCAAGAACACAAGGTCAGCGTTATGTTAATGATGAATTCCGACGGCATTAAGCAACTTTCAAAATTTATCAATCAAGACCTTGTAACAATTTTCTTGATGATTAACGAGGAAGTTTTTATTGAACGAATGCTTCGCGCAGGTTGTTCAAATGACGAAATAAAATACTATGTCGAATACGCCGACTCCAACAAGGAATTTGAACAGTGGAAAGACGTTAATTTTGTTGTAAAAAATACGGCGTCGCCGCGTGTTGCACTTGAACAAATTTTGGCGATTATGGGCTTGGTTACGCTCATTCCGCAAGCCGACTTTGATAACGCCGTTAAATAAAAGTGAAGAAATTTTGCGCCTAAATCGCCTGTAAGCGTTTTTAATTCGTTTTGATATAAATTACCTAAACAGGGCTGAACGCTTCCCCTATACCCCTTCAGGCGCGTGTACGGGCTCATTTGAAAGACTTAAAGAAAAATTTTAAATCTGCGCGAGGAAATAAAAAAAATAACCCGCTCCAAAATTGGCGGGATTTTTTTATTTTCCAAAATAATTTTCAAACATTAAATCTAAAATAGGTAACGTCTCCATCTTGCATAATATAATCTTTGCCTTCAAGTCGAACAAGCCCTTTTTCACGAGCGGCGGCGATTGAACCTAACTTTACTAAGTCATCGTAGTTTACAATTTCTGCGCGAATAAAACCGCGTTCAATATCGCTGTGAATTTTACCGGCGGCTTTAACTGCGGGCGTACCTTTTTTAATCGTCCACGCGCGGCACTCATCCGGACCTGAAGTTAAAAAAGTCATAAGCCCCAATAAATCAAAGGCGGCGTGTATCAATCTGTCTAAGCCGGAACTTTCCAAGCCAATTTCCGCCAAAAATTCTTTCGCCTCGTCGTCGTCAAGCTCGGCAATTTCAGATTCAACTTTTGCGCAAATAACTACAACCTGCGCGCCTTCATTTTTTGCAAGTTCCATAACTTTTTGAACGTGCGGATTGTCTTTATAATCGGCGGCTTCATCTTCAGAAACATTTGCAACGTACAAATTCGGCTTAAGCGTCAACAAGTTTGTTTCACGTATTGCAAAAAGTTCATCTTCAGTTAATTCGACACTTCGCGCAGGTTTTGCCTCGTCAAGCGCAGTTTTAATTTTGTTGAGAATTTCGTTTTCAAGTTTAGCTTCTTTGTTGCCGGATTTTAAAACGCGGGTAAGGCGTTCAAGGCGTTTATCGACAATTTCTAAATCTGCAAGGCAAAGTTCAGTTTGAATTGTGTCAATATCGCGCAGCGGGTCAATCGTGTTTGCAACGTGAGTAATATTTTCATCCTCAAAACAACGTACAACGTGCGCTATTGCGTCAACCTGCCTGATATGTTCCAAAAATTTATTGCCGAGCCCTTCGCCTTTCGACGCGCCTTTTACAAGTCCCGCAATGTCAACAAAACGCACTGTAGCGGGCGTAGTTTTTTTTGAATTGTACATTTCAGTTAAAACTTTCAAGCGTTCGTCCGGCACTGCCACAATTCCAACATTCGGCTCAATCGTGCAGAAAGGATAATTCGCCGCCTCTGCTCCGGCTTTTGTAATTGCGTTAAAAAGCGTTGACTTGCCAACATTCGGCAACCCTACAATTCCTACTTCCAATTTTAAATCTCCTTTCAAAATAATAACTGCCACATTTTAAAAAACGTATAATTATTTGTCAACGTTTAGCATTTATGATAAAATTTCGGCGTTGCAGTTCAATTTTTGAGTTTAATCGACGAGGTGTATAAAAATGGGAAAAACGCTGGTAATTCTCGGCAGTTCGTGGGGCGACGAAGGCAAAGGTAAATTCGTTGACTACTACGCGCAAAAGGCAGATATTGTTTCAAGAGTGGCGGGCGGCTCCAACGCGGGACACACTTTAAGCATTGATAACGTTGAATATAAATTGCGGCTCGTACCTTCGGGTATTCTTTGCAAAGATAAATTGTGCGTCATTGGCAACGGCGTTGTTGCAGATCCGAAAGTTTTGCTTGAGGAAATGGATTCACTAGCCGCGCGCGGTATTGACGTTTCAAAAATTCGCTTGTCTAATCGCGCCCATGTAGTTTTGCCGTATCATCAACTGTTAGATAAACTTTCTGAAGAATCACGCGGCGATAAAAAAATTGGTACAACCGGACGCGGAATTTCGCCCTGTTACATTGATAAAGCTGACAGAATCGGTATTCGTGTTTGTGATTTTATCGACAAGGCAGAATTTGCGGCGAAATTAAAAATCGTGTTGGAACAAAAAAATATTATCCTGCAAAAAGTTTACAATCACGCGCCGCTTAACTACGAAGAAATTTTAAGCGAATATCAAGGCTACGCTGACAGGTTGCGCCCGTATGTTTGCGATACAATAACTTTGCTGAATGACGAATTAGCCGCCGGTAAAAAAATTCTGTTTGAAGGCGCGCAGGCTACAATGCTTGATATTGATTATGGAACTTATCCTTACGTTACGGCAAGTCATCCTGTTGCAGGCGGCGTTTGCGTTGGCGCGGGAATTGCGCCGAAAAAAATTGATACGGTTATTGGCGTCGTCAAGGCTTATACAACGCGCGTCGGCGAAGGTCCTTTTCCTACCGAGCAACTTAATGAAATTGGCGAAAGGTTACGCGCTGAAGGACACGAATTCGGCACTGTTACGGGGCGTCCGCGCCGCACGGGCTGGCTTGATGCTTGCGTTGTAAAATATGCTGGGCAAATTTCAGGGATTGATTATTTGGGCGTTACTAAAATGGATATTTTTGACACTTTCGACGAAATTAAAATGTGCGTTGCTTACAAACTCGACGGCAAAATTATTAATGAAATTCCTGCAAGCTTAAAAATTTTCGCGCAGGTTGAGCCGGTTTATGAAACTTTTGAGGGCTGGAAATGTGATACTTCAAAAATTCGCCGCTATGAAGATTTGCCCGCCAATGCCAAAAAATATCTTGAAAGAATGGCTGAAGTTACAGGTACAAAAATTGGAATTGTTTCAGTTGGTCCGAACAGGGATCAAACTATTGTTGTTGACGAAAATATTTTTTAATAATCAAAATGTAAACAGTTGAAACTTTAAAAATAAAAAATTTCAAATTTATAAACACGTTCCGAAAATTGTTTCAATAAAAATTTAAAGCCGCGCAGTTCGTGCGGCTTTTTTAGTATAACCTGTAAACCCTTTTGAAACTTAAAAAAATGATAAGTTGCATAATAATTTGGCGTTAAGATATTGATTCTGAATAATTCTTGTGTTAAACTTGCAACGGCAGTAAACAGTTGAGGAAGTGTTCGTTTACTGTCAGTCAAACGGCAAAAACTATTTGGTTAAGGATTCAGTCATAATATTTTTTTATCTTAACTGAATGAAAACGTACGGGCTAAAAAAATATTTCGGCAAATACTAACCTGAAAGGCGAGTAGCATGGAAGTTATTTTGGCAGAATATCTGGGTTTTTGTTACGGCGTCAAACGCGCAATTAAAATCGCCAAAAAACACGCGGACGGCAAAAGTTGTACACTCGGACCAATAATTCATAATCCTCAAATGGTTGAACGCCTTAATGCTGAAGGCGTAGGAATGACGGAAGATTTAAATTCGGTTGACGAAGGCACAATAATAATTCGCTCGCACGGCGTGGGACCGCAAACTTATGAAGAAATTCAAAGGCGCGGGCTAAATTTGGTTGATGCAACTTGTACGCACGTAAAAAAGGCGCAACTTTCAGCAAAAGAATTGGCGGAGGCAGGCTACAGTGTAGTTATTATCGGTGAAAAAAATCATCCTGAAGTTAAAAGTATTTTTGAGTGGACTGATAAACAAGCTGCGATAATTGAAAATGAAACTGAAGCAGAAAATTTTACACCCTGCCCAAAACTCGGTATAGTTTCACAAACAACGATAGCCGGTGAACACTTTAAAAAAATAGTTCTGAAATTGTTGGACAAGTCAAAGGATATTCGTATTTTACGCACGATATGCACGGCGACTGAACAACGGCAGAAAGCAGCGATGGAGTTGGCGGCGAAAGTTGACGTGATGTTGGTAGTTGGCGGCAGAAACAGCGCAAATACCACAAAACTTGCTAAACTTTGCGAAAGTATATGCAAAACGCACCACATAGAAACTGCCAAAGAAATTTTGCCGGAATGGTTTAACCAATGTAAAAAAATTGGTATCACAGCGGGTGCCTCAACGCCCGACTGGATTATCAGGGAGGTTCAAATACAGTGTCAGATGATGTAAAAAATTCTGAGGATATGGGTAGTTTGCTCGACGCGGAAGAAGGGAAATTCGGAAATATCCGCGAAGGCGAAATAGTTGAAGGTACTGTTGTACAAGTTAATCGCAGTGAAGCTTTTGTTGACATAGGCTACAAACAAGAAATTCCAATTCCAAAACGTGAACTTGCAACGCCGGAGCCGGAATCTGCTGAAGACGTTGTAAAAGTCGGCGATAAAATCGAAGTCTATATTCAATCGCTCGGCGGCGAAAACGGCGGCGCACTTTCAAAAATTAAAGCTGACAGAATGAGCGGCTGGAAAGATTTAGAAAACGTCAAGGCAAACGGCGGCACGGTTAAAGCAAGAATCGCCAATGTTGTAAAGGGCGGGCTTGTTGCCTTCGTCGGCGAAATTCGCGGCTTTATTCCTGCGTCTCAAATGGAACTTCATTTTGTACGCGACCTTTCACCTTATGTAGATCAAACTATCGAAGCAGTTCCTATTGAAATAGATAAATCTAAACAACGCCTTGTACTTTCACGCCGTCCGATTCTTGAAAAGGAACGTGAAGGCAAGCAACAAGAAATTTTTGACAAATTGGAAGCAGGGCAAATCGTCAAGGGTACAGTCAAACGTATTGTTGACTACGGCGCGTTTATCGACGTCGGCGGGATTGACGGGCTTGCTCATATTTCAGACCTTTCTTGGGAACGTATCAGCAACCCTTCGGAAGTCTTGAAAGTCGGAGACGAAATTGACGTTTACATTAAAAACGTTGACCCCGAATCGCACAGAATTTCTCTTTCAGTCAAAAATACTCAACAAGACCCGTGGCTTGATAAAGCTGATAAATATTCTGAAGGACAGGAAATTGAAGGTAAAATCGTCAAGCTTGCAAAATTCGGCGCGTTCATGGAAATTGAACCCGGCTTTGACGGCTTAATTCCTATGGGCGAACTTTCAGACCGCCGTATTGAAAACGCTGATGAAGCGGTACAGCTTGATGAAGTGGTTAAAGTTCGTATTATGCGTATCGACAAGCAGCGCAAACGTATTTCACTTTCAATCAATCGTGTAAAACGTAACGCTTAAGTAGTGGGGTAGTGGAATAGTGGTGTAGTGTGATAGCAGTAACTACACCACTACCACACTACATTACTATAAAACTAAAACAGGAGGTTGCTTGTTATGAAAAAAATTGCGGCTATTCTTTGCGGTGCACTTATCGCTACTTCAGCTGTTTGTTCGGCAACCATTCCAACAAATGCAATAGGAATTGGCAGAGTTACGCCGGGCATGACAACTTCCAATTTAACTTCCATTTATGGACAGCCCACTTACCGTGACGGCGACGAATGGTCTTTCAGAGATTTTGAAGTTGAAATTGAACGCGGCAAAGTTCACGAAATTGAAACGCGCAGCAATGCCCTTGCAACTCCTGCCGGTGTAAGAGTCGGGCAAGATGCAAGAGTTTTAACCCGCGCTTACGGCAACGCAGACAGAATGGAAGTCGAAGGCAACGAGGAAGAATACGAATTTTACAGCCACGACTATTCCAGAAAAATTGAGTTCAAAGTTCGTAACGGAATTATAACTAAAATTATTTGTGAATCTCAAGAATAATTAACTTTTCCAAAACAAAAAAGCCTGCCAATTTTCCGGCGGGTTATTTTTTTTGAAAA
Organism: uncultured Selenomonadales bacterium; assembly: GCA_937901445.1. Classification (GTDB taxonomy): domain Bacteria; phylum Bacillota; class Negativicutes; order Selenomonadales; family Selenomonadaceae; genus Quinella. The sequence goes on along the minus strand of CALDHY010000017.1, from coordinate 53,322 downwards.
AAAATTATGCTACAATTTTATAAATACGAAAGTTTTAATTGGAGGAGATTTAATTGAAAATAGGATTGGCACAAATTGAAGTAACAGCGGGGCAACCGGAAATTAACGCGGCGAAAATTTTAAAATTCATTGAACAGGCAAAAACGCAAAATTGCAAAGCCGTAATTTTTCCGTCGGACGCAATTTCAGGATTATATTTTAATGAATCGCCCGCAAATCTGCGCGAAGTTGACGACTACATTAAAGAAATTAAGGCGGTAAATTTTAACGTTATAATTGTTTTCAGCAACGGCACACTTAACGCAATAGAGGATAATTTAGAAATTCAAGTCCGAAATGACGTTGACTCTTTTGCTTTTGATTTAATTTCCGAACGTGAAAAATTTTATTCCGAACTCGCCGCCAAAAATAATTGCCCGCTGATTTACGTTAATGCAGTCGGTATTCAAAACGCCGGTAAAACTGTTTATACCTACGACGGCAACAGCGCGGTTTACAATTCACGCGGCGAAATTGTTAAACGCTTGCCCGCCTTCACTGAAACTTTGGACGTTATCGACACTTCAGAAATTGAAAATTTGCCCGCTATTGAACAATCTGATGAAAAGCCCGTCGCGCAGATTTACCGCGCTTTAAGTTTAGGCGTTGAAAAATTCCTCAAACAAATTCATATGTCAAAAATCGTTATTGGAATTTCCGGCGGGATTGATTCTGCCGTTGCCGCCGCGCTTTATACAAAAATTCTCGGCAAGGAAAATGTTTTGTTGGTAAATATGCCCAGCGTTTTTAATTCTGAAACTACGCGCAATTTAAGTGAACAACTTGCAAAAAATCTCGGTTGCAAATACGCTGTTGTTACAATTCAAAATTCTGTTGACTCGACGATCAGACAACTTGAACTTACGCCTATAACTTTCCTTGATAACGGCACAACTGAAGAAATAAAAATTTCCGGCTTTGTACGTGAAAATCTGCAGGCGCGCGACAGGAGCGGACGAGTTTTGGCAACTTTGGCGGCAACCATTGGCGGCGGCTTTACCTGCAATGCAAACAAGGCTGAAACAACCATTGGTTACGCCACTTTGTACGGCGATTGCGCAGGCGTTTTGGCGGCAACTGCCGATTTATGGAAATTTCAAGTTTACGAATTGGCACATTACCTCAACGATGAAATTTATTGCCGTGAAGTCATACCGCAGGGAATTATTGACATTGTGCCGAGTGCGGAACTTTCTGACGCCCAAAACGTGGACGAAGGCAAAGGCGACCCGTTGCACTACGATTATCACGATTATTTATTCAGGGCGTTTGTTGAAAATTTTGCAACGCCGGAAGATATTTTGAATTGGTACATTGAAAAAAATCTTGAAGAAAAAATTGGTTGCGCATCCGGACTCGTACAAAAATATTTCTCAACGCCTAAAGATTTTATTGCTGATTTGGAAAAATGGTGGAAACAATTTCAAGGTATAGCGATTGCAAAAAGGATTCAAGCTCCGCCGGTTATCTCCGTAAGTTCCCGCCCGTTCGGTTCTTTCGTGGAGGCGCAAAACGCCCCGCATTTCACCAAAAAATATTTTGAATTGAAAAATTCCTTGTAATAAATCTTAAATATTTCGCACTAAAAAAGCCCGCCGGTTAAAGCGGGCGTTTTTTTATTCAAGCGTTAAAATCGCAAGTTGAAATTTTACGCGAGGTCTTCGCCGTTTGTTTTGATAACTTTTTGATACCAATAGAAAGAATTTTTGCGGGAGCGTTTCAAAGTGCCTTCGCCTTTGTTATTTTTGTCAACGTAGATAAAGCCGTAACGTTTTTCCATTTCGCCTGTACCTGCCGAAACTAAATCGATTGGACCCCACGGGCAATAAGCAAAACAATCTACGCCGTCAATTTCAATGGCTTTTTTGACTTCAGCAATATGAGCGCGGAAATAATCAATTCTTGCAACGTCATTAATCTTGCCTTCAGCATCCGGTTCTTCGTGCAAGCCAATTCCATTTTCAGAAATCATCAGCGGCAATTCGTAGCGTTCATACAAAAGATTAAGCATATAACGCAAGCCGACAGGATCAATCGCCCAACCCCAATCAGTAGTCTTGATATAAGGATTTTTGACGCCGCTAACAAATTCATCTTTTACGGCGTTGGGATTATCTTTGAGTGAAGAAACGGTGTAGCTCATATAGTAGCTGAAACTGATATAATCTACAACGCCTTTTTTAAGAATTTCTTCATCGCCGGGCTCAAGTTTAATATTCCAGCCGTTATTTTCCCAAAGTTTTTTAGTGTAGCTGGGAACGTGTCCGCGCGCGTGAACATCGCCGAAGAAATAGGTTTTTTCCATATCTTTGAGAGCCTCAATCTGATCTTCAGGGCGGCAAGTTTCAGGGTAAGTTGGACCGAACGCAAGCATACAGCCAATTTTGAATTCAGGATTAATCTTGTGCCCTTCGATAATTGCCTTTGCACTTGCAACAAGTTCATTCATTGCAACTTGATACATTACGGCGAGTCTGTCTTCGCCCTCTTTGTAAGTTACGCCGCTGTTTGTAAAAGCAAAAAATGGGTTTCTAACATCACGCTGATTGTTAATTTCGTTGAACGTCATCCAGTATTTAACTTTGTCTTTGTAGCGTTTGAAACAAGTTACAGCGAATTTTACAAACATATCGACAACGCGGCGATCCCGGAAGCCTCCGTATTTGTTGGCAATGTTCAGCGGCAACTCAAAATGACAAAGTGTAACGATAGGCTCAATGCCGTATTTGTGCATTGTGTCAAACATTTCATCGTAAAATTTCAAGCCTTCTTCGTTCGGTTCTGCGTCGTCGCCGTTAGGGAAAATTCTTGTCCACGCAATGGAAGTACGAAAAGCTTTAAAGCCCATTTCGCCGAAAAGTGCAATATCTTCTTTGAAATGATGATAAAAATCAATCGCCTCATGATTGGGATAATTTTTGCCGGGAATAACGCCTTCAGCGGTAATTTGACGTGGTACACCGTGCGCGCCTGCCGTCATAACGTCTGCAACAGAAACGCCTTTGCCGCCTTCTTGCCATCCGCCCTCAAGTTGGTGCGCGGCTACTGCGCCTGCCCACAAAAAATCTTTTGGAAATGACATAATTTTTACCTCCCAAAAATTCAATTAAATTCCGTTGTTTTAAATTTTCGCCAAAGTCAATGATAAATCCTTTTTTGTAAGTGTCATAACGTACTTAAATTTTATCTAAGATAAATTTTTGAATGACTTCAGAAACTGCGCTGTTTTCACAATCCCGCTCACAAATATAATCACAAATACTGCGCATATCCGGAACAACATTTGCAACGCCGACGCCCAAGCCCGCCGCTTGTATCATAGAGGCGTCATTCCAGTTATCGCCAATAGCGATTGTATCTTTCATATCGACGCCCAAAATTTCGGCAAGTTTGCGCAGTCCCGCGCCCTTATTTACCCCGCGACGGTTAAATTCGATATAACGATTTGAAGAATAGCTGACGTCAACATCGCCGGTAATATCTTCAAGGTCTTTGGCGATTTTCTGTAAATAATTTCTGTCAGTGTTGGTATACAAACATTTTACAATTTCTTGACCTTTAAGAAAATCAAGATTTTTTTCAAAAGTTTCTTGTACCGCCATTCGCCCTGCAACATAATCTTTTTCGTTTTGGAAAAAATTATAGGCGTAAACATTATCTAAAGTGTAAACGTGAACGCAAACATCGTAAGTTAAGCCGCGCCGGTAAAATTCTTCGGCAAGTTCAAAAGGTATACCGTCGAAGTGCAACAGCTTATGATTTTTGTTTTCGGTAATTGCGCCGCCGTTGAAAGAAATTACATATTCGTTTTCTGCGTCGAAAGTGCCAAGTTCCTTTAATTGGGCGTCAATGCTTACGTAATTTCTGCCGCTTGCCGGTACGAATTTTACGCCCAAATCTTTTAACTTGGCGATAGATTTTTTATCTTCTTCAGAAATTTTTCTGTCTCTGCGAAGCAAGGTTTCATCCAAATCACAGGCGATAATCTTGTACATTAAAACACCTCCTACTAAAAAAGCAGGCAGCGATTAAATCAACTGCCTACTTTTTTGCCGGAAAAAAATTATTCTAAATTACTTTTTAGCGAGTCTTTCGTACAAATCAATGAATTCAAGTGCAATAGTCTTGAAACCTTCCGCGCTCATAAGTTGGTCTTCCGCGTGAAGAATAATCAACGAAAGGGAGCTGCCTTGACCATTTTCGGCTTCGTAAGTGAGAAGTTTTGCATGTGCATGATGCCCTTGAACGAACATTTCGTCGCCCTCTTTAATCATTTGCTTCGCTTCGTCAAACTTGCCTTCTTTAGCCTTTTGAATCGCTTCAATGTACGTACTGCGCGCTGTGCCGACTGCCGAAATAATTTCAAATGCAGTGAGTTCCAAACCTTCCATTTTTACGCCTCCAAATTGAAATTATTTTTTTGCCGTGAATTACGCGCCCATCAATTTCTTTGCAATAGCGAGTGCGCCTTTGCCGTCCATACGACCGTAAATCTTCATGTCAATAGCGTCAATCGGAACGCCGGGGCAAGCTTCTTGAACTTTTGCTTTTGCGAAGCGGATCTGCGGTCCGAGAAGGATAACGTCAGCATCGGATGCTTGTTCTTTTGCGTCTGCTTGCGGGAATGCTGCGATTGTGCAATCAAAGCCTTCGTCAGCTGCTGCTTTTTGCATGTTTTTGACGAGCATACTGGTGGACATGCCGCCTGCACAGAGGAGAATAATTTTTTTTGCCATAGTGAAAAACACACTCCTTTAAAATAATAGTTGGTTAATATTCACAGTCAACTATTGCCGACTGATTTTAACAATTTAGAAAAATCCTTATCCCTTAATCTTCTGCGCCTTCTTGTTCTTCCTTAAGAGCCGCGTTATCTTGTGCCTTCAAGAAAGGTGTATAAATGACGGTTGAAGTTGCAATGATTATCGCCTGAACAATCAAGCCGGGTAAACCTTGAAGTAACAATCCTGAAAGAAGCGGCGGGGTTGTCCAAGGAACTTGAACTGCGCCAAAAGGTGTCATAAAGCCCATTGAAATTGAGAAATAAGTTATCAACATAGCCGCCCACATTGCAAGGCTGAAAGGAACGAGCATATAAGGATTGAAAACGATAGGAAGACCGAAAATAATAGGTTCATTGATATTGAAAACGCCGGGCGCAGTACCGAGTTTGATAATTGCGCGGACTTGTTCAGATTTTGCAAAGAGCCAGCCGGAAATTAACAAGCCGATTGTTGCGCCGCAACCTGCCGGTTTCATGAAAACGTCGAAAACTTGAATGGTAAGAATGTGAGCGCGGGGATCTGTTGCAAGGTCTACGCCCGCTTCAATCAACGCCTGATTTTCAAGCGCGTTAGCTGTCATAATCGGGTTCATAACGCCGCCGACGACGTTAGGTCCGTGAATACCTGCCCAGAAAAGAATTGTCTGCAAAAGTGAAAAGACTGTACCGCCGAGTACGGAGTCTGTAATACCTTGCAACGGCGATTGAATCATATCAAACAAAAGTTGCGGGAAAGTTGTATCGCCTGCGAATTTGCAAAGACCAAAAACAACAGCGGCAAGTGTAAAAACAATCGCGCCCGGTGTCAATGCTTCAAAAGCGCGGGTAACGCCTGAAGGAACGGACGGCGGCATTTTTAAACCAAGATGATTTTTTTCGCAGTAAACTGCAACAACGCTTGTGAAAAGTGCGATTAACATACCGGAAATAATACCGTTACTGCCTGTCCAAAGTTTCGGAATAACTTCATTTGCAACGCCTTCACTTCCAACAGGAACGCTTGAAGGCATAACCATTACGAATGCGCAGAAAGAAAGGATTGACGCCATAATAGCGTTACAACCTTCAGCTTCAGTGTATTTGTATGAAACTGACAAACAACAGATAACGCCCAAAACGTTAAATGTACCGCCGAAAACTGCATAGAGCGGAGCCGCCCATTCGTAGCCGAATTTTGCTACCATCATTTCATTGTAGCCCGGAATTGGTAAGTTTGCCAACAAAAGAAAGACTGAACCAACGATTGTGAAAGGCGTTGTCATAATGAAGCCGTCACGCAACGCGGCAACAACTTTGATTTCAGCAAAACTAGCCATAATACCTATAAACTTATCAAATGCTGAATTCCCTTCCATGTTTACCCTCCTTAAAATAAAACAGAAATTAATAACGGCAAGCAGTCTTAAAACTGCGATTTATTGACGCGCTCGCTCAAAAAATAATAACACAAAAATAAATTCTACAATCGATTTAAGCACGCCAAAAACTTAATTTTTCTTTCCGCTAACACCAACTTTCTAAAAATGATTTAAGGAAATTTTAATACAGCATTTTAAAATTGGCAAGTGGTTTTAACGAAAAAAACTGAAAAAATTTTTTGAAAATTGTATGAGAAAAGTTGATTATAAAATTTTTGAAAGTAAAAAAAAATTGCGCCAAATTTTTTAGCGCAACTATTCGATGACATTAATTTCATCGTCAAAAATAAATTTAAAAGCCTCTTCGGCAGTTTCTACCGCGTGAATTTTTAAACTCAAATGATTGGGGGGAATATCTTTAGAATTTTCTTTTGGAATTACCAAAGTTTTAATACCGGCTTGTTTTGCGCCGTAGGCTTTTTCAAAAACGCCGCCGACGGGTCGAACTCTGCCCTGAAGGGAAATTTCGCCGGTAACTGCAACATCTTGACGAATTTTTTTGCCGGTAACCGCGCTGATTAAAGCTGAAAGAATCGCAGTACCCGCGCTCGGTCCGTCGATATTGCCGCCGCCGATAACGTTAATATGTACGTCGAAATCGTGAATATCTTTGCCGGTAACTTTACGCAAAACGGACGCCGCGTTAAACACTGAATCTTTCGCCATACTTCCGGCAGTTTCATTAAAACGAATTGTGCCTTTGCCCTTTTCGGTTGGAAAAACTACAGCCTCAATTTCGATAACCGAGCCGATAAAGCCGCTAACGCCCAATCCGAAAATGTGTCCTACTGCAGATTGACTTGACGCCTTTTTTGTGACGTACTGAAACAATCTGGAAACCTGCGCGACTTCGTAGATATGATTTTTGGTAATTTTAATATTTTCTGCGTCATCAGCTAAGGCTAGGCTGTAAGCGTCCGCCAAAATATTTATCGCCTTTCGCCCTTCGATTGTATATTCTGAAATAGTTTCAGCAATACCGGCTTCAAGTTCGACGTTCAATTTTGCGGCGGCGTTGTTGACAATTTCGATAATGTGCGCGGGCGTCAACGGTTCAAAATAAATTTCGGCACAACGTGAACGCAGCGCAGGATTAATCGAACTTGCGTCGCGGGTTGTAGCTCCAATTAAAACAAAATCTGCCGGCGCGCCGTTTTCAAAAAGCATTTTTACATATTTTGGCACTCGTTCATCTGTCGGGTCGTAGTAGGCAGATTCAAAGTAGGCGCGTTTATCTTCCAAAACTTTCAGCAGTTTATTTTGTAACATTGTATCCATTTCGCCAATTTCATCAATGAATAAAATTCCGCCGTGCGCATCGGTTACAAGTCCGGGCTTAGGCTCGGGTACGCCACTTTCTGCAAGGGATTTTTGCGCGCCTTGATAAATTGGATCGTGAACGCTGCCTAAAAGCGGGTTTGTCATATCGCGCGGATCCCATCTTAAAGTTGTACCGTCCGTTTCGACAAAAGGCGCGTTTTCTGCAAACGGGCTGTAGTCTAAAGTTTTTACCGCCTCAAGCACAAGTCGCGCAGCTGTAGTTTTGCCGACGCCGGGCGGTCCATACAAAATTAAATGTTGAGGATAAGGAGACGCCAATTTTGCTCTTAAAGACTTTACGGCGCGTTCCTGCCCGATAATTTCTTCAAGCGAATTTGGGCGCAGTAATTCCATTACAGATTGAGTAAGCTGAACTTTTTCAAGTTGTTCAATCAGTTCACGTTTTTTGGCGTCGTGCGGCGTTTCTTCAGAGGGGTTTTCGTCTTTCAAAATTTGTAACCGAATATCTTTGACGTAATCTTGATGGTCGCGTTCAAGTTTTTCATTGACTTTTTTATCAATTTTATCTTCGACTTGACGGCGTGCAATAATATCAGCCAAAAGTTCAGAAAGTCTGACAATTTCGGCTTGCAGTTCAGATTTTGAAGGCGGCGGACCCAATGTAGGATTTTCTTCAAGAATTCGGCGCAACGCCAAAACTCTTTCAGCGGGATTATTGGAGCGCAAAAGTCTAAGCGCGTCCATTCTGCCTGCCTGCAAAACTAATCTGTCGGAGCCCATTGCTTCAATAACAATTTCGTACAGCGCGGAAATTTCTCTGTCAATATCAGTTGAATTGCGCGGCGGCAGGGGAACATTTTTTTTACTGCTGAAAGTGCGTTTAATTGCGCCGAAAATTTTTTTGAACACGTTATCAAGCCTCAACTACAACAACTTTAATTTTGGTGGAAGTTTCGGCGTGCAGTTTTATAACGGCGTCATAAGTTCCAATACCGGTAACTTCGCCCTGAATTGTAATTTTGCGTTTGTCTATGTTTACGTTGCGTTCAGCTTTGAGAGCCTTAGCAACGTCACTGCCGGTAACGCTGCCAAAAAGTTTACCGTCTTTGCCAATTTTGATAGGAATTTTAACAGAAACTTTTTCAAGTTGCGCGCCGAGAAGTTTTGCCTCGTCAGCTTCCTGTTGAGCGCGGCGGGCTTTATTTTCGGCGTTTGTTTTTGCAACGTGAAGGTTAGCCTCATTTGCAACAATGGCTAATTTGCGCGGCAAAAGATAATTTCTGCCGTAACCGTCGGCAACTTCGACAATATCGCCTTTAGCTCCAATTTTTTTTACGTCTTCCTGCAAAATAACTTTCATATTTATCAAACTCCTTTTTCTGAAATTAAAAGCAATTAATTATATTTCAAACGTCAGAGTTTTTCAAGGACAGGATTTTTTAGCTTGACAATTTGCGGCGTCAATGATAAACTTTGCAAAGTTTTTAAACGCCGGTTTAGCTCAGTTGGTAGAGCAACGCATTCGTAATGCGTAGGTCGAAGGTTCGAGTCCCTTAACCGGCTCCACATAGAAAAATAACGCCCCGAAGTTTGTCGGGGCTTTTATAGTTTGTGAACCACCCACGACTAAAGTCGCGGGCTTCTAGGAGATAGTAGTTTTTCGGATCTCCATTTAAGAAGTTTGGCAAAACCCTTATTCTTACAGGCGTGTCCACGTCGCCTCTACACTGTTGCCCGAAGGTTTCAGCTTACTTTGATTTATCTTTGTACCTTTTCTCTTAAACCCGTCACGATTCATCCAGTCCAGCGACAAAGTCGCTAAATGTCGCGCTGCGGCGAGGGGGAAGTACTCCGCCAAATTTGTCAGGTATACATTTTTGTTAAAGCGGAAGTCTAACCGCTAAGTTGAGTTTAATGTAGTTTTTTAGTAATGTCAAGCGCGGCGTTTCATCTCACGACTAAAGTCGCGAGTGTTCACGCCGCTTTCCATAAATTTAAAAACTCTTCAATAATCAGCGCGGTTAAAAAATCTGAATCCTTTTTTCGTTGAGTTTTTATTATTGGCGGCGGCGAAGTTAAAGCGCGTCTTAAATTCTTTACTGAATGAAAACGGCGGCGCGTAGCCTTTCGTTCCCAAAAATCTTGTGTCTTCGTCGTTGCCTTCCTTGAAAATTCTTGCCGCGTCAAAGTCTATCAGCCTAATAATTTTTCCGGCTTGCAGAATTAATTTTGCGTTCAGATAAATTTTCGCCGCTGATAAATTCTTCAATTACGATTGTTTCAGAATCACTTTCGGCGCAGTGAAAAATTTTTGCCAATAGCGGATGAGGATTTTTTTTAAGTTGCCGAATCTATCGAATCATCTTGCCTTTGTCGAAAATTTGTAATATTATAGCACAAACAGCGAGGAGTTTTGATAATGCCGGAAAAAGACACTTTGCAACTTGAAAATGAATTGGCGGCGACTGAAAATCTTGAAGATTTTTTTGAAGATAACGCAGAAATTTTTAGCGGCTTTACACTCGTACAATACCTTGAATATTTGCTAAAAGAAAAAAATTTGTCGAAAGCTGAAGTTTGCAGAAAATCTTTGCTGAATTCGGTTTACGTCTACCACATTTTCGCAGGCAGAAAAAAACCTTCACAAATAAAAATTTTATCCATAGCTGTTGCGATGAATTTAACCGTAAAGGAAACTCAAAGGCTTTTATATTTTGCGAAAGTCGAAAAACTTTATGTAAAAAATTCGTGGGACAGCGTTATTTTATTTGCGCTGGAAAATAATTTTGACATTGAACGCACAAATAATTTGCCGGAAAAATTTTCAGAAACGCCATTTTTGGGCGATTTAAATTGACGCCTTTAACTTGAAATGTATGAGCAAAAATTTTTTAGACAAGTTAAGGGAGTTTTTTTATGTCAAATTTAGAAAAAATAACAATGCAAACGCGCGGCACTTTCAAACTCAACAACGAAATTTTAACGCCGCCAATTCCTCTGCAAGTTGCAACTCAAATTGGAATGCTTGAGTACGAAAACGAAAATCTGCGCGACGCGCCGGATAAATCAGCGGTTGTAGTTTTGAGTTTCGGCACAACCTATCAAGACAGCTTAGAAAAAAATATCCTTGCAACCGTAAACACCCTTCAGAATGCGTTTAAAGGGGTCTGCAATGCACTTTCTTTCACAAGTCATATAGTTATCAAGCGAATAACCGAAAACGCGGGATTTTGCCCTTACAGCGCGCCTGAAGAAACTTTAGAAAAACTCCTGCGCGAGGGCTTTACCAAAATTGCGCTCGTACCGCTTGCAATTATTCCCGGCTTAGAGTATAAGTACGACGTTGCAATTTTCCACGAATATAAAACGCACTTCAAAAAAATGACGCTTGCAACGCCGCTGATGTATTGGCAAGGGCAAGAAAATTTTCCCGACGATATTTCGGAAGTAATGGCGGCGTTGGATTTACCGGCGCAGGAAAAAGGCACGGCAATTTTATTAATGGCGCACGGAACGCCCGACCCTTCAAACGCCTATTATTCAGTAATGCAGGAAAAAATTCAAAGGGACGACGTTTTTATTTACACGGTTGAAGGTTATCCGCTCCTTGAAAATTTATTGCCGAAACTGAAAAATTTTTCTAAAGTAATTTTAAAGCCGCTGATGCTGGTTGCAGGCGATCACGCCAATAACGATATGGCGGGCGAACATAAAAATATTTTGACTCGCGCAGGTTTCAACGTTGAAATTCAAATGCAAGGACTCGGCGAAAATCCTAAAATTCGTGAAATATATTTAAAGCGCGCGCGTCAAGCCTTCGACGCCCTTAACAAATAAAAAAAAGACGCGCCCTAAGCCGCGCCGAAAATTTTTTATTTATCTTAAATAAGTTTTGAAAAAAGTATCAATCTTGTTGAACGGAATAGCATCAAAATTATCGTACAAGTCAACGTGATTTGCCCCGGCGATTATCAGTAATTCTTTGTTGCCGGAAATTGTATCAAAGCCGGAAGGTTTAACGCCCGTCATATTTTCAAAGGCAGTTTCAGAAAAATATCTGCTGTGCGCGTTTTCGCCGTGAACAATCAGCACGGGATTTTCAATTTCACTGATATAAGTTAAGAGCGGGAAATTTACAAACGAAAGTACGCCCGTTGCATTCCAGCCGCCGTTTGAATTAAGCGAGCGTTTGTGATAGCCGCGCTTAGTTTTGTAGTAGTCATAATAATCTTTGACGAATTGCGGAAATTCTGAAGGATCTTCGACAACGCCGCCTGCGCGAGCATATCTGCCGGCTTTATAATCTGCCGTGCGCTGATTGTTTAAATTAATTCTTTGTTGCATACGTTCACTCTTTAAAGTTTCGGCGTCCTTTTCGTAGTCAAAATAACCGTTGGCGGCATTGCGGCTGATGTCATACATTGTCGAGGCAACGGTTGCTTTAATTCTTGTGTCAATCGCCGCCGCGCTAAGTGCAAAGCCGCCCCAACCGCAAATTCCAATAATACCGATTTTATCTGCGTCAACATTATCAAGAGTCGAAAGAAAATCAACCGCCGCGCAAAAATCCTCTGTGTTAATGTCAGGCGAGGCAACAAAACGCGGATAACCGCCACTTTCGCCGGTAAATGAAGGATCAAAGGCGATTGTCAAAAAGCCGCGTTCAGCCATTTCTTGCGCGTATAAGCCGCTGGATTGTTCCTTGACTGCGCCGAATGCTCCGCAAACTGCAATAGCCGGAAGTTTGCCGGAATAACCTTTGGGCGTGTACATATCAGCCGCTAAAGTTATACCGTAGCGATTTACAAAAGTAACTTTTTGATGGTCGACTTTATCGCTTTTTGGAAAAACTTTATCCCAATTTTTTTCAAGTTTCAAATTTTCTTTTTGAATTGTGCTTGCAGATTCAGCCTTTGCATCTGCGGGAATTTTCGCCGCCGCGTCAACTGTTGTACTCATTGTTCCTATCACTCCCAAACAAAATACCGCTGCTAAAATTTTCTTCAAAGATTTTTTCATTTCAACCACTCCTCAACCTTGCTGAATTTATTCTAGCAGATTTTAAAACTTTGTACCAATATCTAAAATTGATTTTTGAAAATTACTTTTGGAAATAAAAAAAGCCCGTCAAATTTACGGGCTAATTTTTTTGTACATATATTTTCAGATTAAATTTTTACAGATTTAAGCCAATCAGCAACGGCGGCTTTATCTGTGCGCCCTCTGAAAACGCGCCCTTCGATAAATTTTGCATTTGGACTGCTAGCCTTGAGTTTACTCAAAGTATCGCCAAAACCGCTGCCGCCGGAAGTTGCAAAAGTTACAATCGTTTTTCCGCTGAAATCGTACGCCTCAAGAAAACTGTTGATAATGTGCGGCGCAACGTACCACCAGATTGGAAAGCCCAAATAAATCACGTCATAATCTGTAACGTTTGCATTTTTTTCGGCAAGTACAGGGCGTGAAGTTTCATTTGACATTTCAAGGGAACTGCGCGAATTTTGGTTATTCCAATTTAAATCTTTGCCGGTGTAAGGCGTGGCGGGTTTAATTTCATAAGTATCTGCGCCTGCAACTTCAGCCAAAATATTTGCAAGTTTGCGCGTCGAGCCGCTGGCAGAAAAAAAAGCTACTAAACTTTTTGCCATAATTTTTGCCTCCAATCAATTAAAAGCGTCGGGAATCCATTTGCCGCTGATACCTTTAACGGCGTCTGCAATCGTAATTTCAACGTCGCCGTTGTCAATGTCAATCAATTTGTATTTGTCGTTGCCCATACCCATTTCTTTCATATAGGTAAGTTGACGCAAGCCGTGCCGCGTTTCCATACGTTCAACCAATGCATGCTTGCTCTCTTCAGGCAGGGCGTAAACTAAATCAACGCATGCTTGATCGACTGCAAGAATATCAAGTGAAGCCAAAATTCCAACATCCGGCGTTACGACAGGTTCAGCCGCCGTGCCTTCGCAGTCGCAGGAAACGCTCATATTTCTCATAACGTTTATATAGGCGATTTTATTTGCAAAATGTGAAATTGTGGCTTGCGTGGATTCAGTCATACGCTCCATAAATTCTTCTTTTGCAATATCCCATTTGCTTTTATTGGAGTGAATCATTTTTTTACCAATTTTACCATCCGCGCAACCAATACCAATATTTTTGTTACTGCCGCCGAAGCCGCCTTGAGTGTGTCCCTTAAAGTGCGTCAAAGTCAAAAATGAATCGTAGTTCAAAAGATTTTTTCCGACGGACATTTCTTTAAACCACTTGCCGCCGGGTACAGGTAAAAAAGCAGTGCCGTCTTCGTCCAAAATATCAACCGGGCAAAAAGTCCAGCCGTTAGTTTTCAGATTTTCGCGGTGTCCTTCAGCTTTTTGGCGAACGCTTGTATAGTAAGTGTTGGTTTCAACAATTTTTGCGCCGGAAAGTTTTTCGTCGATTAATGCTTTAACCCATTGACGCGGCAAAATATTTGGACCGTGCGGCTCGCCTGTATGAAGTTTGACTGCGATATTTCCGCTCAAAACTTCCTTGACTTTGTCGAAAATTTTTATTAAACCTGCCGCCGATAAATCCCGCGTAAAGTAAACAACGGATTCTGCGCCGCTGCGTTCACTGTAGGGAATGTACTTATCTCCGCCCGTTCCCGCAACAATTTTTGACATAAATTTAACCTCCTATTTTAATTGAGAAATGAAAAAATCAGCAACTTTGCGCGCGGTTAATTTTTCATCTTGAGTGAAGCCGTGATCGAAGCCTTCCAAAAATTCAATTTGCGCGCCGCCTTGATAAATTTCTTGATAACGCAAGCTGTAAGTGTACGGTACAACAATATCTGCAAGACCGTGAATTATGAAAACCGGTCCTTCATACTGTGAGGCAGTTTCATAAATTGGCAAACTTTGCGCGGTTAAAATGTAATTTCGTCCGAGTCTTTTTGTGCCGCGATGATCTAAGTCAACATATTCAGGAACATTGATTGAATCGTAGTGTTCGGTAAAAATATTTCCGCGTATTGCATCGTCGCGCAGGACTGCCGCCGCCGCCATAAGCGCAATACTTTTTACATTTTCGACGCCGAGTTCACCGGCAACCATACTTGTAACAACGCCGCCCTGCGAATGTCCGGCGATTGAAACGCTTGTAACGCCGCGCATGTCCCGCACATATTCATAAACGTGTTTTGCGTCTTCAATTTCATTTAAAACCGTCATATCTTGAAAACGCCCTTCACTTGCGCCGTGCCCGTTGAAGTCAAAACGAATTGACGCAATACCCGCCGCCTCAAGATAATCTGCCAAATATTTTAAAAGCGGCTGCTCTTTTTGCGCGGTGAAGCCGTGACAGATTATAACCATTGGAAAACTTGACTGCCCGTCGGGCGTTTGAAGTACCGCCGCCAATTTGCCGTGATCCCCGTCAATCTGAACGTTTCGACTTTGCGCAGATACGCTTGTTGGCAAAAACATTAACATTAAAATAACCGCCATTAAAAGTTTGAACATTGGAAACCCTCCCGTTAAATTATTTTTCAAATCTAACAGGAATATTACCACTTCCCACCGCGTCAAGCAAGTTTGCAGGATTTAAAATTTTTCCGAGCCGCGTGTAGCTGTAACCGCTTGAAAAATTTTTGTAGAAAAGTACAACGGTATTTGAACTCCACAACATTAAATCGCCCGCGTTGATTGTACCGGCGCGCTTGTCATTTGACGGCAGATTTTTTCCGAGCCGGTAATATTTTTCGTTGCCGTTCAATTCGTTCATTGTGATTTCAAGCGGCAACATTTTATAAAATTCCTGCGCCGCTGCGTTATCTTCCAATATCGCGTCAAAAGTTTTTCCGCCAACTGAAATTTTAATTTGCATAGCTTGTACCTCCTGCGCGACGCCGATAAAAAGTATCAGCGTCAAGATTAAAATTTTCCTCAACATAAAAATTACCTCCGCGTTGCCTGTTAAAATTTTAATAAAAAAATCCCTCCGCCTTTTGGAAGGATTTTAATTCAAGAAAATTTTTTTGTAGAATATTTTTTGTGATTATCAGTTATTCAAAATTTTAATCGTCAATCTTAATCAGCAAAAATTCTTCTTCAGCCGCGCTAAGTTGTACGCCCTGAATCATCTTTTTTGCAACGTTGACGTTTTTTATAAATTTATCGACAAACGCCGGACGATAAATTTTTTCAATATCGTCAATCAAATTTTGAGCGTCAGCCAAAGATTTTTTGTCGAGTTCGTTTTTATATCTGCAGTCACAAATTAAACCCAACGCCAAAAAACAACGCCCAATATCTATAGCCTCCATTTTGCCGGAACGAATAATTTTGCACAGTTCAGAAACTATATCCTTTTTTTTGATTGAAGAGCGCGTTGGTTTATCGTCTCCGAGCCGGTAAGCAATACCCAAAGAATGCGCCGTGTTTTGAATCCCGTTTCTTATAGATTTTTCGGCAAGCAGATAATCTTTTTTAAATTCGCCGTAAAGCCAATCTACTTCGGTTTTCGTCATTGCGTGAGTATAAAGCAAGGCAATATGAAATTTTTCGTAGCCGTGCAATTTTCGTAATTGCGCCAAATCATCATCACTGCCGCACATGTACAAAGTATAAATCGCTTGAACTTTTGTATTGACACTGCGCCCTTTTAAAACAACGTCGCTAAAGTGAAGTTCACGGTAAAGCTGATTTATGCAGTAATTCGCAAGGCGGCGTTTTTGTGAAGTTGTCCAATATAAACCAATTCGCCGCCCAATAATTATCATGTGCATTTTAAAATCTTCATTTTTTGTATTTTCATTATCGGCAAAAATTCTGAAAAACGGCTCGGCAAATTCTTCAGGATTGGACGCCGCCAAAATACTTTGCTTAGATTGTCTGATTAAATCCGCGTACTTTTTGGCGTTTTTGTTGTCAAAATGAGTTTGCGCGTGTTCAAACGCCCTGCAATAATTCAGCAGTTCATTTAAGGCGTTATTGGGATTTACGGGCGTCCCTGTAGTTTTCTTTTCGACAGTTGCCGAAACATTAACGGTTGTATTGGGGATTTTAACGGTTGCAGGAACTCTTACAGTTGCCGCAGGAATTACTTCAGCCTCTTTGATATTTTCGGCTATTGCAATTTCAGTTTTGCCTTCGTCGATTATATCCGAGCATGCGGGATCACTGCAAATGTAAGCCTCCATTCGTATAATTCGCTGTTCGTTCATTGAAACTATAAACGCAACAAAATTATCTTTCTTGGAAGTGGCGTATTTTTCGGGAAATTCCATATTTCCCTTTGCAATAACCGAATAGCTGTTGTCATTGTTGCGGCGGGCGACCGGTATGCTGATTTTATTTGCGCCGACGGGCAATTTAAAGCCGGTAAATATTTTTGACTCGTGCGGGAGGCTTGTACCGGTTTTTATAATTTCTTCGTAGCGGTTGCCGTGTGTCAAAAGGTACAAACTGTCAGGTAAAATTGTATTAACCTGCTTGATATAGGGCGTTTCAATTTTTTCTTCAACTTCAGATTGCGCACTTTTGACGGCGGCGGTTGCTTTAAGTTTTTCGGCGTATTTGTGAAGAAAATAATGATAGACTGCCGCGCCGCGTGCAACAGATTGATCCGGGTCCAATGCAACAATCGGCTCAAAGCCAAAAAATTTTTTCAGGCGTTCAATAACCATGTAAAATCTTGACATTCCGCCGTTCATAATCACGGCGTCAATTTTAAAATCATCTGTGCCCAATTTATCAGAGCATTTTTTCAGCACGTCAAGGATAGGGAAAATTATATTTGAACTGCCGTATTTTCCGGCAACAGTATCAAGATTTTTATAGTCATCAAATTTAAATTCATTGCCCATAAAAACTTGCCAAATATCCTCAAGCTCTTGAGTTGAAAAATTATCGTCGTAAGCAACGCCCGTAGCACTGATATTGCCGCCGACAGGGTAACTATCTTCTTCGTCATCGTCCCAAGCATCTGAAAATTGGCTTGCCCCGCCAAATGCATCGCTGTGCTTAGTGCTTAATTCTATTTTTAATTCTTCAGCCCTAATTAAAAGTTGCGGCATTACTGCAGATTTTTCACGTTTAATTTTTTGAATTATTTCAGGGTAGGTGTGATATTGTTCAAGATAGCGCAGAAACATTTTTTCGGCAAGCGCGGAATCAAAATCATCGCCGCCCAAAAGTGTATAACGATTTATCGCCAAATCTTCAACGTTCAAAACGTCCGGCGCGTCTTCCCTGCGTGAAATTTTGTGTAAGGTTATATCGAGTGTACCGCCGCCCAAGTCAAATACCATTACATTTTTTGTAGAGCTTAAATCCAAAATTTTGTCCGAAATTTCGCCGTTATGAACTTGATTAATAAAATCATAAATTACGGCTTGCGGCTCCGGCAATAAAATTGAACGAAAAGAACCGTCTGCATTGCGAATTTTTATACCGGCAATTTCGGCGGCGTCCAACGTGGCTTGACACATAATACTGTCAAAACTTGCAGGCACGGTTATTATTGCGTCGTTAATTTCTTGTTGACGAAAAATTTTGGCGGCACTCCTCAACAAATGCCGTAAAATACGCGCGGAAATTTGCGCGGGCGTTTTGTCGGGAATATTCGGCGAAAGTCCTTCGGCAAGTGAATTACCCATTTGGCTTTTAATTGACTTTGCAACCAAGTCCGGGCGCACGGGAAATCTGCTTTTGGCAAAATCTCCGACCACCGGGCTAAAATTTTTTTCTTCGTTATAATAAACGCAACTTGGAAGGGTTGCCGCCGTCCTCATTGAAAATTTTGGAGAATTGCCTGAAGCGTTATACATATCAAACGCACGATCAATACCAATTACCGTGCTTACAATATTTCCATTGGCGCGCAGATTTATAGCTGACAAAACAGAATTTGTTGTCCCTAAATCTATTCCAATACATAAATCATTGTGTTCTTCGCCATTTATTAACATAGTTACAACAATCCTCCTTAGGGGTTATTCATTCTGTTCAACAATTTCAACTTCTTCTTTGAATTTTGGCGGGAAAATTTGAATATCCTTGTAACGCCAACCGGGCGAAATAACCCTGACAGTTTTAACTTCATCGGCGTTTGAAAAAGGCGTCCCTTCATATTCGCCGAGTTTATCAATATCTGCCGCCTTCATGGAATGTACAGAATTAATTTTCATAATTGGATTAATGCCGTTTTCTTTGCCGAATTTCCGGAAGTTGTTAAGCAAGGGTCCAATATCGCTTATCTCAAGCGGCAGCCTTAAATTTTGTCTGCGAAGTTGACTGACGCCGTTATAGACTTTCATTATTGAATCCAAAATTTTTCCGTACTTATCGGAATTTAAAAGCCTGTAAAATTCTATCATTTCTTTTTGAAGTTGCGCGTCAAAATTATCACTCAAATTTTGCATACCGGTTTCTTGAAGTTGCAACGCGCTTTTGAGTTGTTCATTTTCGCGTTGCCGCTCGTCCATCTTGCCAAACGCAATTCTCAAGCAGTTAAACATTTCAGAATAAACGTACTTTGCCTGCGTGTTCCCAAAAATTTCAAGCTTTTCCAAGTCATTATAAATATTGAGTTCAGGGTACTTTGTATAAACCATCATACAAAAAAGGCGGCGGGAAAATTTTTCCCTTTCTGAATCCCTGTAACATTTTTTCATTGAAGCCAAGTATGACTCTTGCAAGGCTTTATAATCTTCAGGATTTTTGGAAAGCATCGCCTTCATAAAATTTTTAACTTCATTATGCACGGCTGAAAAAATATCCATTCGGTTAGCGTAGGTTTTGATTCTTTGATAATTAAAAAAATCCAATATATTTTTGTCTGTAAAATTGTAGCCGTACTGCTCATTTAATTTTTGGGCGCAATTATTGGGCGAAATATGAATATCTGCGCAAAACATTTTGAAAACCCTGTTTGCAGTAATAAGCTTTTCGTTAGTGGATTCTTCGCGGGCTTGAAGTTCCGGCAACTTTTGCATTATCACTTTGTGAACTGTTTCAATAAAATTTTTGACAGTTGGATTTTTGGTATCAATCGCAGTCGCCGTACTTAATTTTTTTAATGTTGAATCATCCATATCGTCCCTTATCGTTGACATAATTTAACCTCCCAGAAATTGTTTATAAATTAAAATATTTTTTTTATTTTTGACAAGTCGGCTTTTCTTTATTTGAAAAGAAATAAAATCCTGGCAAAAGAAAGAAACTTCACGCTCGTCAGGATTTTTCGCGTTTAGTTTTCAAAAGTTTACAGATTATCGCCGCGTCCTACGGGTTGTCTCAATTTTTGCTAACAATGAAAATCAATGACGGGCGGTTATTACCACCACTTTTTTATTTATTTATAAACCTCCTAAATTTCAAACGGTACAAAATCTTCAGGGAAAATAAAATTTGTGCGTGAATCCGGCTCCCTAACCAAAATTTGTTCAATCGTAAAATCTGAATGAAATTTTTTATCCGGCGGGCTGTGTACAACTATACAAGTTTTTGGGTTTATTCGCCTTACGAAATTAGCTGTGGCTTTAAAATCGTCGTGTAACGCAAAATCGCATGGAATATTTTCAAAAACCGAAGCGTACGGCGGCGGCTGAAATATCGACAAAATCACGCCACCTCTTGCCAACGAATAATTCAGCGGGTGGTCTTGCGCCGTCATTACCGGAATTTGTAACCCCTCAAAACAATGTACCAAATTCATAATTGGCGCGTCTATAAATATTTCGACGCCCGGCAAGAATTTATTTAGCAGCGTCAATAATTCTAATCCTTTACTAATCTGCGAAATTCGACAGTAAGCCGTTTTGCCAAATTTCAACGCGCTTTTTATTCGGCGCAGTATTCGGCTCAAAGAATTATTATCTGCGCTGTAATACGGGTGGCGTGCGTGCAACCCGCAAATTATCAGCGTGTCAATTTTTTCTTTCGGCAAAATAGCGACTCCTGTCAGCGGCGTTGCAAAGCTTGAATAATCGCCCGTGTACAGCAAAGTTTTTCCGTGCCGCTTGAAAAGAATCATCATTGCGCCCGGTATGTGCCCTGCCTGATAAAAATTTATTTCGGTATCGTTGCAAACTGTTTTTTGCAGGAAATTTACAACCGAAATTTTATCCTGCGCGACGGCTGAAATTTTATTGCGCAGTTGAAGTTTTGTAATTTGCCGCGTTATATCTGTCATAAAAATATTGGCGCGGTTATTCAATTCAAAAAAAAACGGCAACCCGCCGACGTGATCCAAATGTGCGTGCGAAATGAACACGCCGGATATTTGCTGTAAATCCTGCAGGTACGGCGTCTGCAAAAGTTTGCCGAATGGCGGCGAAAAATTTATATCTTTGAACTTACCGCTCCCGCAATCCAACAAAAAATGGTTGCCGCCAATTTTCAAATAGTAGCAACTTGCGCCGATGCTGTTTATGCCGCCAAGCCCCATAAAAATATTTTTGTCGATAATCATTCACTCCTTGTAGTGTGGTAGTTTTTTACTATCCCACTATCCCACTATCTCACTACTCCACTACATATCCTTTACCTTTTCCTCAATAAAAATAATTTCTTCCGGCGAAAGTTTGTACTTCCTGTAAAGCTGAATATCGATTCTGTGAACACTGCGCGACCAATCTATATCGCTGTTATCTGTAAAATCTTGCATAGGAACGCAAGCCCACGTTGCAGGCGGGTTATGTTGCGTAACCTTTAAAACGCCCAATAACGCACGCGCAAACTTCGTTTTGACAAATTTTAAGGCATTGCCCGCTTCCGTGCACGTAGTGAACGCTCCAAGCGTTATAAAGGTCTGTGTGCAGCCGACAAGCGGCAAGCCGACAAGCGGAGTACTCAACTTTTCACCAATCGCACCCGAACCGTTAGCCGCGGGGATAAAAACTTTATAAGTATGAAATTGCGGAATGTCAATCATATAATCACGGCGAACAAATTTATAAATTCTGTCATTGCCGATAATTTGAAAATATTCGTTGCCGTCATTCGGTTTTTCATCTAAAAAAATATCCGGCATAATTTCAAAGGCGTTTGTTCTCAATGCTGTATCAGTTCGTTTTGGTAAACGTTTTGGCAAATCTGGAAAATCTTCATAAGCTTTTGGCGAAAGTTTGTATGTCATTTGCCCGACCATAATTTCACTAAGCGGCGAAAAATTTTCATTGTCAAGTACAACTTTTTTATGAATGGATTTTAATTCAGGGAATGGGATAAAAATTTTAATCGGCTCAAAATTTTCTTCAGGGTCGTAATAAGTAACAGCAACGCCGCCCTTAATATCAGTGTTAGGGAAAAGTTCCCAGCTTTTCGGCGTGTAGTGAACAATTTTAACGTGCTTGTTTTGGAGAAATTTTTGGTTAAAATCTTTTGAAGTGGCACCTGCATTAAAAAGAAACCGCGCGGGATGAATCAGCGAAACTTTAGTTTGAAGTCTGAAAGTTGCCTTTAAAAATTCTTGATAAATGGGCGTGGCGAAAGTTTCGTTATCGCCTTCCTGCGCGACTTGGTAAGGCGGGTTGCCGACAACGGCATCAAATTTCATGGTACCGGCTCCTTTATTCCAGAAAGATTTTTGAGTGATGCAGTCAATAAAAATTTGCGGGGAAATTTTGAGGCAGTTAATTAAATCGTCGAAGTATTCGGCGTTAATATTTTGGTGGCGAAAACCGGCAAGCGTGCGGCGCGTGATAGTCTTAGCCATAGGCGTTTTGCAAATGACAAAAATATTTTCGCTCAAAGTTTTATCCCAAAGGTGTTGCAAAGTATGAAGTTCAAATTTAGATTCATCGAGTTTGCCGAGCCGTGCGCGGTAGATACTGTAAGCAACGTACAGCGGATACAAGCCGGTTTTTGAATTAATTTCGAGAATCTGCGCGAGCGGATTGGCAAGTACAGAATTTTCAACATTGACGCGGCGCGGGGCGTCCAAAATATTTTCGTGGTTATCGTCAAAGAAATCAAAGCCGCCAAAAGTTAAACTCAAATGAAGATTGACAACGCGCCACGGGGTTAAAACAGTTTCTTTGTCGGGATTTTTGAAGCAGGAAAATAATTCTGCGATTTTTTTAACGCGGGCGGTCGGCGTGAGTGTATCTGCACTTTTGGCAAGGGCACGAATTTTTTTACCGGCGGCAATGAAAACATCTTCATCATAGTACTTGATAAATTCGCTGAAAATTTCTTTCGTAACGCCTTTAGGCATAAATTCAGCCCACGAGGCGGCGTCAATAATTTTATCGTCGAAAAACATTTCAATAGTAAAATCCTGTTCAAAATCAATATCCGCGCCGTAAATTAAAAGCGGCATTCTGATAGAAATCCCGCGCAGAATCGAAATAGCGTCGCGGCGAATTCTTCTGGCTTTTTCAAGTTCAGGATTTTTAGGGGAACCGCCGCCGGTTGAAGTTTTGCCGCCGCCTTTAACTCCTTCAGCATTAATATCAATTTCGTTAGTTTTTTTCTGCGCCTTTGACGCGCCGATAATTCCCTTGAGGTTGTTAAATTTTTCAATTTCTATATTGTCAAGTTGCAAAAGTTTTTGGTTGTACAAATTTGAATCGTCGAAGCCGTGTTTAACAATTCTTTCAGCTTGCACGCGCTTAACTTGTTGGAAAAGGGCGGGCGCGTGGTACTCAATCATTTTGGAGCCTTGAATTGCAATGACGGGGCAAAAGTTTAAAAATTCTTCGAGTTGTTGACGGTTGCCGCCGCCGGTAATGGTGTTGTATTCGGCAATGATTTTCAGCGTGCGGTCGGGGGCAAAGTCGAAAACGCAGCAAATATCTTTAACCTTGCCGCCTTTGTTGCAGGGCGATTGAACACGAAAAATAGTTTGCATATAAC
This sequence comes from uncultured Selenomonadales bacterium, assembly GCA_937901445.1. GTDB lineage: Bacteria > Bacillota > Negativicutes > Selenomonadales > Selenomonadaceae > Quinella. The sequence goes on along the minus strand of CALDHY010000017.1, from coordinate 29,956 downwards.
TTGCCGCTGAAGTCGAATAGCCGCCCGCCAACATAAAAATCGCCGACCATTCCGGCACGGTTACGCCGGTTGTAAGTTTGCCGCAAGATAAAGTTATGGTGTATTCGTGATTGTCGACAGCATTTCTGACTTTTTGCAGTGCGTCTTTAGATTCTTCGTCCGCGTCGCCGTCGCCTGCCACGTTTACAATTTCAAAGTTTCTGAAAATCCAATGCGATTTTAAAAGTTTTGAAAGAGCGCGCCCTTCCTTGACGCCGGGAATAATCCACAGCGAATGGCGAAAAATATTTCTGTATTCTTCAGTTGAGTAAGGGTAGTTTGAATTTTTATCTGTGCGCGTCAACAGTTCCAAAAATTGTTTAACAAAATTTTCGTGTACGAACTTTTCATTGTCAGTGCGGAAAAATTCTTTGAAGTTGAAAAATTTATCGTCGTCAATGAAGGCGGGATTATTAAAGATTTCGCCGAGATTGTAGGTAAAAATTTTCATTTCCGGCAAATCTTCATAGGGGTTGGAGTCTAAGCCGTGCACTTTGTACCAGTCATTTTTGGCGCGTTGTTCGTCAATATAATCCCACGTGAAAACGTTTCCTTCATAATCTTCAAGAATGTTAAAAGGCGTGCCGCTAAGTGCAAGCAGTTTGGTTTTTTCCTTGACAAGATTTTTAATGACAGTTTCGCCCAAAACGGTTTTAGTGCCTTCGTGCGCCTCGTCAACAATTACCAAATCCCACGCCGCGCCGAAAATTTCAGAGTTTTTATCGAAGTTGCCGCCGGTAATTTCAGAGCCGCGCAGGTCTTGCATTGAGGCAAAGTAGACAAAATTCTTGTTGCCGCGCAAAAGATTTTCTATAGTTTCGCCGGTTGTTTTGGAGCCGTAAGCAAAATTTGTATCGTGAAATATTTTTTTAAAATCTTCATACCAATTTTCGTTTACAACGGGGCGATGAGTGATGATTAAAGTTTTTGGAATTTGCAAACGCTTGACGACTTCCAATGCACAAAGAGTTTTACCGAAACGCATTTTGGCATTCCAGAGCATACGATTTTCTTTCTTAAAAATTTTGACTGTTTCCTTAATTGCGTCGAGTTGTTCGGGGCGAAAAGTTATCGGCAAGAAAATTTCAGCGGATGAAAATTTTTTATCGTCAAAGTAAATTGTTTTTTCGCCGCGCTTGACGGCAAGAATAGCCTTTATTGCGTTTTCAATGTCAACCTTAAACCATTCCTGCGCCGTTGTACCGTTGGGCTTTTTCTTGTTAAATCCAGAGCGCAAAAGTACTTGGTGAACGTCATAATCTCTGAAAGTTTTTCCTTTGTACGTGACGGCAATTTCAGTATACACCAATTCAAATTTAATTCCGCCGGTATTCATATATTTGTTGATACGCTTTTTGGCGGCGTTGTTTAAATCTTTACAATTCGGCGGGAAATTTTTTACAGGTATATTTGTTTTCAGTGTAGCATCGCCAATTTTCAAAATTCCTTTGTGCGCGGCGTCGTCAATCTTAAAAATATAAATCAGCTTATACTTGAAATTGCCTTCAATTTTTATCATTTAAAAACCTCCTTTTTTCTAAAATTTTTTTTATTTTTAAATGTACTTTCTTTTTATAAAGAAAGTACCAAAGAAAATCTTTCGCCCGTCCGCCGCTTGAGGTGTCTTACGCTCAAATTATCTTTTGCCGCTTTTGGCGGCTCGAACTTTACCGCACGCTCCAATTTCGCTTTTCATTTAGCGGCACAAGACGGGCGTCTTTTTATACAATTTATATAAAAATTCGATACAAGCAATTCAGTTTGTAAATTTCTTTAAAAGCCGCCGCGCAATAAATCTTTGTATAAAAAATTTTCGTCCGTTTGCCAATCTTTTATCTTGCAGTAAATATTTTGATTTTCCGGCAGATAACTTTCAGGCGAATAATCGAACAAGCTTGTTTGTTTAATTTCTGCGAAAGGCACGGTATTTTTCAAGCCGTCCATTTGCCACATATTCCAACAAATTATTTCTGCAACATTTTCTAAAAGTTTTCGCGCAGGTTTTTTATTGAACTGCCTTTGAAAATATTCTTCAAACGTCAACAAAATATTTCTACGCGCCAAAAATAAATTATCGCCCTGAAATTCGTAGCCGTAACAACTTTGCACGGCTTTAATCGCCCATTCTTCCCAATCTGCTTGAGTAGTGGTATTTTCATTGACAACACGGAGTTTTCTGTCAAGCAAGCCGATTCTTTTTTCAACGGAAATTTTTTCGCCTGTTACTGCGTCATAGCGGCTTACAAGATAGGGAGCTTCGCCGCAAGTTATTTCAAGCCGTTTCTGTAAAATATAATCCTGCCAATTTAAATTACCAAAAGAAATTTTTTCAGGCGTCGGCGTCCAACTTTGCCCTTCAGCCGTGTTAAAAACATTAGCTCGCCCAAAATATTTCTCGTCAATCAGATTGTTTTGAAGGTTGCATATCCAAGCCGGCGTGAAAATTTCGGCGCGGTTTTTGGTACGGCGTTTTTGTTGTTCACGAACTTTTTCATAACGCGGCTTGATTAAATTTATTTGTGCAGGGTAAATTTCAGATTCTGCGCGAAAATTTTTATAATCGTCAGCCGCCCAAATTATGTTGTTGCCGGTTGTCATATCTGCCAAGAGTTTTTCAGTCAAGTTAATTGCTCCATTCGTTTTTGTTGCCATTATAACTTTAATTAACGCCAAAAAAAATCAGCCGCCCAAGTTTTTTGTTTACTTGAACTGCTGATTTTAAATATTTTCCGGAAATTTGTCGCGCAATTTTTTTAATTCTAGCAACTGACTTTTTCAATTTCGGCGGCAATTTTATTACAAATTTTATCGAGTTGTAATTTATTGGGACCTTCAGCCATAACACGAATCAAAGGCTCTGTGCCGGACGCACGCACTAAAATTCGCCCGCTTGTACCAAGTTCAGTTTCGCCTTCAGTAATTGCGCGCTTTACGGCGTCAGCTGTCTTGTAAGCGTTTTTATCTTTGACACGAATATTAATCAGCACTTGCGGAAAAGTTGTCATCATTTTATTAAGTTCGGCGGCAGATTTTTTAGATTTTTTCATGGCGGTTAAAACTTGCAACGCGGTAATCAAGCCGTCGCCGGTTGTCGAATAATCTGTAAAAATAATGTGCCCCGATTGTTCGCCGCCTAATCTGTAGCCGTTCGCCCGCATATTTTCCAAAACGTACCTGTCACCAACAGCAGTAATTTCGTAACGCCCGCCTAAACTTTCAATAGCCTGTCGAAAACCGATATTCGCCATAACCGTTGTAACAACAGTGTTATTCGGCAAGGCGTCAACGTCCATCATTAATTTTGCACACATAATTAAAATATGGTCGCCGTCAATTAAATTTCCCTGTTCGTCAATGCAAAGGCAGCGGTCGGCGTCGCCGTCGTGCGCAATTCCAATATCAGCTTTTTTGCGCAAAACTTCAAGCCGCAAATTTTCAATGTGCGTGGAGCCGCAATCGTCGTTAATGTTAATCCCGTTCGGTTTATCGCCCATTAAAATCAATTCTGCGCCAAGTTTTTTCAGTACAGCGGGCATTGCCTCATACGCCGCGCCGTTTGCACAATCCAGCGCAATTTTCATACCGTCAAATCTTTCTGAAGTTGTACTAATTACAAAGTCAATATAATCTTTCAAAAGGTCGTGGCGAAATTCAACGTCGCCGATTTTTGCGCCGGTCGGTTTTATAAATTTATCGTCTGATTCAATTTGGCGAACGATTTTTTCAATTTCGTCTTCGACAGCGTCAGGCAATTTGTAACCGTCGCCGCCAAAAAATTTTATCCCGTTGTCATAAAAAGGATTATGTGACGCAGAAATTACAATCCCCGCCGCCGCGTCAATTTTTTTGACAAGGTAAGCAACCGCCGGCGTTGGAATAATTCCCGCCAAAACTGCGCGACCGCCCGCTGAACAAATACCGGCAGTCAACGCCGCCTCAAACATTTCGCCGGAAATTCTTGTATCGCGCCCAATTAAAATTTTCGGTTTATCTTCTGAACGCTTGCCGAAATATAAAGTTGCCGCGCGCCCCAATCTGTAAGCCAATTCCGGCTGTAGTTCAACGTTTGCTTCGCCGCGTACTCCGTCCGTTCCAAATAATCTTGACATTTTTTAAAAACTTCCTTTCAAATTTTAGAATTTAATTCTTTTAAATCATTGCAAGCCATTCTGCAATTAGGATAGTTACTGCAACCCCAAAATTCGCCCGAGCCGTCTTTACGTTTACGCTTGACCATTACGCCGGTTTTACAACGCGGGCAAAGTACAGCCCCTTTCGCCGGTTGAAGTTTTGCAGTTGCCGCCTTTGCACAAAGACTTTTGGTAAATTGAACTTGTCCCGCCAAAAATTCTTCAAGCGTGCCTTCGCCCTCGCTCATTGAATGAAGTTTATCTTCCCAAATTGCAGTGGCGTCGGGAAAAGTTATTTCGTCCGGCAACAAGTCAATCAGCATATAGGCTTTTTCGGTAGGTTGCAGAGCTTTTTTATTTCTGCCGCCCATAGGTTTTAAAAAGCCGCGTGTAATTAAATCGTCGATAATTGCGGCGCGGGTTGCCTCCGTTCCAATGCCGTAAACGTCCTTGAGTTGCTGTTGTACTTCAGGATTTTTAACATATTTATGAATATCTTTCATACCCTGCACTAAACTTGACGCGCTGAAACGTTCAGGCGGCTTGGTTACACTTTTTTTAAATTCAGAATTTCTGTAAGTTACGGCGTCGCCCTTTTCAACTTTCGGCAAATTTTGTGAAACTTCGTCATCAGATTTTTTTTGCGTTGTAACGTAAAATTCATGCCAGCCAATTTGCTTAACAATTTTACCGCGCGCAGAAAATTTTTCTTTCTTGTAGGTAATTTCAATAACAGTTTCATCAAAAATATGCACGGGATAAAATTGCACGGCGTAATTTTTGGCGATAAGTTTGTAAATGTTGATTTCAATTTCAGACAAATTGCCGGTTGCCAATCTTGTTGTAGGGATAATTGCGTGGTGCGCGGAAATTTTTTTGTTATTCCACGCCGGGCTTTTAATTTTGGCGTCGCTGTTGACAACCAATTTTTTCAGTGATTCATCGGCGGTTTTTTGAAGGTTGCCCAAAATTTTTGGCGCGTCAGAAAATTGAGTAGTCGGCAAGTATTGACAATCCGAGCGCGGGTAGGTTGTAAGCTTTTTTTCGTACAAAGACTGCGCGGCGTCCAAAACTTGTTGCGGCGAATAACCGAACATTTTACCGGCGGCAATTTGCAAAGTTGAAAGTGAAAACGGCAACGGCTGATATTCTTTTTTTTCTGTAGTTTTGCAACTTGAAATTTTACCGTCAAGCGGCGGCGTTGAAAATTTTTCCAAAAATGATTCAGCAAAACTTTTATTAATTAATCTGTCTTCACTGTCGAAATTTTTTTTATCGACTTTAGGTTTCCACTTTGCAACGAAGGAGCCGTTTTCGTGTTGGAACTGTACAAAAATATTAAAAAAATCTGTAGGCTTAAAATTTACAATTTCACGTTCACGACGAACAACGAGTGCAAGTGTCGGCGTTTTAACTCTGCCGATAGGAAAAACGTCCTTAAGCCCAAAACGGCGGGCAGCTAAAGTATAAGCGCGTGAAAGATTCATACCAATAAGCCAATCTGCGCGGGCGCGGGCAAGTGCGGATTGTTTCAAGTTAAAAAATTCGGCGTTGTCGCGCAGGTTTTCATTGGCGCGCTTAATGCTTGTTTCGTCCAGTGCGTTCAACAAAATTCTTTTGACGGGCTTTTTATTTCCTACAAAATCTAAAACTTCGTCAACCAAGAGTTGCCCTTCACGGTCGGGGTCGCCGGCGTGTACAATTTCATCTGCATCTTTGATTAATTTTTTTACAATGTTGAATTGCTCGGCGGTTTTCGGATCAACTTCCAACTGCCAAATTTTTGGAACAATAGGCAAATCTTCAGCGCGCCACATTTTATATTTTGCGTCGTAAGTTTCCGGCTCAACTTGTTTCAAAACGTGCCCTACAAGCCACGTTACAACGCCGCCGGAAGTTTTTATAAAGCCGTTGCCGTGTTGAGGATTTTTAAGGCAGGCGGCAATTTCCCGCGCCATTGACGGCTTTTCGGCTATGTATAATTTCAATTTATCATCTCCAATTTAATTTTTAAAAATTAACTGTCAGTTTACGAAAAAAATTTATTTTTAAACAATCCCGTATTTGAAATATTTTAATATAGAATGAAATTTGTATTTAGACCAAAACTCCGCCGGAAGTTTTTATAAAGCCGTTGCCGTGTTGAGGATTTTTCAGGCAGGCGGCAATTTCCCGCGCCATTGAAGGCTTTTCGGCTATGTATAATTTCAATTTATTACTTCCAATTAACAAAAATATTTCCGTAAAATTTCTACTCTTGCAGATAAAACCCTTTAAAAAATAAAATTTTCTTGACATAAAATTATTTAAGTGGTATATTACGTGCGTTGCACGGAAAGTTGTCCGAGTTGGTCGAAGGAGCACGACTGGAAATCGTGTAGGCGTTGATAGCGTCTCGAGGGTTCGAATCCCTCACTTTCCGCCATATTTTTTTGCAAATAAAGTTCCGGCTGTGAACGCAGGAACTCGATTCTTCCGAACAATTCACCCGTACTGACAATCTCGCCAGGGCATACGCAGCAACGAGAGTCCATTGTAGCGCGGTAGGCTTCGGAGTTAGGGGTCGGGTTTTTGCGTTGACATCCGGGATTTTTTAGTTTCAAAATAAAAAAGCGGCTTTTCGCCGCCGTAAAAAAAATTATTTGCCGGTTAATTTATCTGCGCAGGATTTAAATTCTGCGATAATTTTTTCTTCGTCAAGGGTTTTCAATTCACGATTCTGCATTAAAATTTTGCCGTCAACAATAACCGTATCGACTGAAGACGAATTTGCAGAATAAACCATAAGCGAAACGGGATTGTAGCAAGGTTGCCACTCTGCACCGCTCATATCGAAAAGAATTATATCTGCCTTGTAACCCGCCTCAAGCTTGCCAATATCAGAAATACCAACAGCCGCCGCGCCGTATTCTGTAGCCATTTTGACAGCTTCAAACGCGGGAATTTCCAACGGGTTAAACGTGTCAACTTTATGTAAAAGTGCGGCAAGTCGAATTTCTTCCAACATATCAAGATTGTTGTTGCTTGACGCGCCGTCAGTGCCCAATCCTACTACAACGCCTTCTTTTAAAAGTTTTGGAACCGGCGCAATTCCGCTCGCCAATTTCATATTACTGCCGGGATTATGTGCAACGCGGATTTTTTTATTTTTGATAATTTCAATTTCGTTATCGCTCAAATGTACGCAGTGCGCCGCCAAAGTTCCCAAATCAAACAAGCCGGTTTCTTCGACAACTTCAAAAGGACGCTTGCCGTAATCTTTGATACAGCCGTTAATTTCGTCAAGCGTTTCATTCATATGAATGTGAATTTCCGCTCCTAAACTTCCTGCGGTTTCAGCAACTTTTTTAAGATACGCGGGCGGGCAAGTGTAAATTGCGTGCGGTCCAAACATAACTTTAATTCTGCCGTCAGCCTTGCCGTTCCAATTTTTGAAAAGTTCAACATTGGTTGCAAGTTTTTCATCGCCGTCAAAAATTCCAATCAAGCCGCGACACAAAACGCCACGCATTCCGGATTTTTCGACAACCTGCGCGACTTCTTCCATATTCGGACCATACATATCCATGAAAGTTGTAGTACCGCTTTTAATCATTTCGACGGCGGCAAGTTCCGCGCCAACGCGAATATCTTTGCGTTTCATTTTCGCTTCGATTGGCCAAATATGCTTGTTAAGCCAATCCATTAAAGCTAAATCGTCGGCGTAACTTCTAAGCAAAGTCATTGAGGCGTGAGTGTGAGCGTTAATAAAACCGGGTACGGCGAATTTTCCGCGCCCGTCAATCACTGTAAAATTTTTGGCGTCGAAGTTGGAATTATCGATTTTTGAAATTTTATCGCCGCTGATAAAAATATTTGAAGTTACAACTTCGCCGTTCGGCTTAAGCACTTGCACATTTTTTATAACAGTTTGCATTTTTTTACCTCCAATAGCAAAATTTGGAAACATTGTAAGAGCAACCGCGCCCGCCGTCAAGTTTAAAAATTCTCGCCGTGTAATTTCCATAAAGTAAACTCCTTTAAAATTTTTTGTAACTTGATAAATTATATCACTGAAAATAAAAAAAATCGCCCGTTGCAGAGCGATAAAATTTTTCCGTTCAAATTTTTTTAGAAAGATTTTTGAATTTTAGCGAATGCTTTAACGCCGCTTTGGTTGCCAATCCAGCCCGTTGCATTAATATTCACTGCCCATGGATTTTCTTTGAGCGGCTTAATAACCCATCCAATTTCTAACATTCCGCTTGAGCCGTTGTGACTTTCGCCGGACGTGCTGTAACCTTTGTAAGTTGCTTTAACGCCGCTGTTATGTTCAAATTGATAGGCAAGCCCTGTATAAACTTGGCTGATTCTGCTTATACGAGTTGTCAAGCGATAACCAATACGCGCCCTGCCCGCGTTTGCAGAAGAAAAATCGTAATGCTCGCCGCTTGATAAATCTGCATTTGTACCGCCTTGATGAGTATGATAGTAAAAGCCGTAAATATCCAGCAAATTATTTTTGTCGAAACGAATATATTTACCAAGTTTCAAGTGTCCGTTCAAAATTGTTTGAGAGGCGTCATAAGTCACAGTGCCGAACATTCCGGTAGTATCTAAATCTTCAGAGGCAAAATCAACTTTATTTCTGCCTGCGCGAAAACTGCCTTCATAGTAAAAGCCGTTACGATTCAAATTGCGAAGGACGAAGCCGCCGCCGGTATATCTTGAATTGCCGCGTGCGCGTGTGCCGTCATTTAAATAGCTGTCGTAGTTTGTATTTTGGTAGTCGATAATTGGAGCAAGCGTCATTAAACCGTTTGAATTGCCCAATTTTCTTGCCGCGCCCAAATCTACATTTTGATTGGTAGTGTCAATGTGTCCGTTGTTGACTTTGTAGCGCATAGGACCGCCGCCGTAATCTCCAAAAATTGTCCAGTCTGTATCAATATCATTGAAAAAGCTGCTAATTCCTTCATCGTCAAAATTAAAATGTTCGATAGGAACAGGCGGAGGTTCAGGAGTTGGTAGAGGCGGCATTGGAATAGGATTTAATTTTCCATCGCCGACAGTTGCAACAAGGGCTTTTTCATCGTCGGAAAGTCCAATATCTAAATCGTAAGTCAAAGTAGCTCCTTTGTGCAGGACGGTATCTTCAGCATTTGCAAGCGTTTGATCTGAAATGCTTATAGTATTGTCGTTGTATAAAAGATTAAATGAATCGCCTTTTTCCAATTCTGAATTATTTGTACTGTACACGCCAATTTTGGTTAAGCTTAAATTTGTCGTGCCGTCAGTCAATGTTAAAACAGTATCGCCGTTTTTGACTGAATCCGGCAGATAATAATTTAAAATGTCGAAGCCGCCAATATTTTTTGCGGTAATTCCTGCGGTATGAATATTTAAAGAATTGCCGTAGCCGTATAAATTGGTATTGCCGCCCAAATAACCCGCGTACAAATAAGCGTCACTCAAAGTAGGATTATTATAAATATGAATCTCATTGTTGCTGACTTCGCCGCTATTTCTGACAAAGCCACCGTAAACCGTACCAATAATTTCGCCACCATAAATATTTACTTTATTTCCAATAGCATTGCCGTTGCCCCAATTATCCCTGTCGGTATGGTCATTATGACCAACATAACCGCCCTGTACAGTTCCACTCAAAGTTCCTCCGTAAATATTAAGTGTATTATAATTTGCTTCACCGGCAGTATAAGCATAGCCCGCGCCTATAAGATTTTCAATCTCCCCGCTGTACATATTGACTTCATTATAATTTGAAATCCCGTATCGAACGTGCCCGCCGTGAACGTGATAAATTTCGCTGTCATAAATGTAAACAAAATTATTGCTTGCGCTTAAATCATAGCTTGTTGTTCGCTGTGCATATCCTGCATGCAAGAAACCAATATTTTTTACATTTTTTACAGTAACAGTATTTCTATCTGTGCTTGCAGCGGAACTATAACCGGCATTTATAAACCTATCACCTGTAACAGTTAAATTTTCAACAGTCAAATTATTATCTGAAGCATCTGCCGTTTCAGAATAGCCGCCATTAATAGTGCCGCCTTCATAATTATCGGCAGTTACAGTTTTAGTAACATTGGACGCCTCTTCGGCGCGAACTACCCCCCTCCGTTAAAAACGGCGTCATTACGCCAACTGTGACACTTGCCAATAAAAGTTTCTTGTACTTTGCTTTCAAAATGAAAACCTCCCATTTTTAGGGGCTAGGGAATAGGGATTAGGGAATAGAGATTAAGGGATTAGGGAATATCATGAGCAATAATAAGACGAAGGAAAAGAAGGTGCCCTCGCTCTGGGGGGCTGTCGACTGGCTGACCATCTTCATCTATGTGGTGCTGCTGGCACTGGGCTGGATGAGCGTGTGCGGTGCCTGCTACGACTTCGACCAGACGGCGGGCATCCTCGACTTCTCTACCCGAAGCGGCATGCAGATAGTCTGGATAGGCACGTCGCTCCTGCTTGCCATGCTCATCCTCATGACCGACGACCGCCTCATCGAGTCGCTCTCCTACATTATATATATAGGGTTCCTGGTCCTGCTATTCGTCACGCCTCTCCTTGCCCACGACATCAAGGGGTCGCTCTCCTGGATAAAGATAGGCAACTTCAGTGTGCAGCCTGCCGAGTTTGCGAAGTTCGGCGTGTCGCTCTGCCTGGCGAAAGTGATAAGCACCTACGGCTTCGACGTGCGGAACTGGCGCGACTTTATTATCTGCGCTGTCCTGATAGCCGTCCCGATGGCTTTGATTATCATGCAGAAAGAGACGGGGAGCGCACTCGTCTACAGTGCGCTCTTCCTGATGCTCTACCGCGAGGGAATGCCCGGCTACATCCTTTTTGCAGCCATAGCCGCCGTGGTGTACTTCGTGGTGGGCGTGCGCTTTGCCGACGAACCGCTATGGGGCGTGGAGCAGATGAGTCTGGGGGAGGGACTGGTCATGCTGCTCATCCAGGTCTTCACCCTTGGGCTTGTGCTGAGCCTCTCCTCGCCTTCGGCGAAAGGGAAGCGGCAGGTCACACCGCTATGGTGGGGGCTGGCATTGTCTGCCAGTGCCGTGCTGGTCTCGCGCTTCGTCTATCCCTTCAATGCCGTGTGGGTGATGGTGGCCGTCGGCGCGTCGGCGGTGCTCTATCTGCTCTACCTCTCGCTTCGAGACCGCGCCCTGCCCTACGCCCTCATTGCCCTCTTCACGCTGGGAAGCCTCGCCTTCCACTACTGCTCGGACTTCGCGATGAACAACATCCTGAAGCCGCACCAGCAGACGCGCATCCAGGTCCTGCTCGGGCTGAAGGACGACCCTCGCGGCGTGGGCTACAATGTCATACAGGCCAAAATTGCCATCGGCTCGGGCGGGCTTGAGGGCAAGGGCTTCCTGAACGGCACTCAGACGAAGCTCAAATACGTGCCGGAGCAGGACACCGACTTCATCTTCTGCACCGTAGGCGAGGAGGAGGGCTTCATCGGCTGTGCCGTCGTGCTGCTGCTCTTCCTCTCGCTCATCCTCCGCCTCCTGCATCTGGCCGAGAGACAGCCATACACGTTTGGCCGCGTCTATGGGTACTGCGTGCTGAGCATCTTCCTCTTCCACGTCTTCATCAACGTCGGGATGGTACTCGGCCTGACCCCCGTCATCGGCATCCCCCTGCCCTTCTTCAGCTATGGCGGCTCGTCGCTCTGGGGTTTCACCATCCTGCTCTTCATTTTCCTCAGGATAGATGCCGGACGGAGCAGGCAGGGGCACCCGGAAACGGGCAGCCGGGCATGAGTTCTTGGACAATAGAGCCAAAAAAGATCCCACTTTCTTTGATGTTACGGAAAATAATCTTAACTTTGTGCATGATAACTAACTAACCGATAACTTAGCCTTATTTGTCTAACATGAAAAAGAATGTGTTACTCATTCTTGCCATTGTTTCCATGATTATGGCAGGATGCACGGAAGAGATTGATACGTCGGCACGCTATGTATTCAAGGAAGAGACCATAACCAGCTACTTGAGCAAGCACGGGCAATACAGCGAGTATTTCCGCCTGCTCGGAGAGACACCCGTGTCAAGCATAAGCAACACGACCGTCAGCCAGCTCCTCTCAGCTCGCGGCCACTACACCATCTTCGCACCCACCAACGATGCCATCCAGGCTTTCCTCGACTCGCTCTGCCACACCGGCCTCATCCCCGAACCCAGCTGGGATGCCTTCCCCAGTGAGCACAAGCGCGACTCCATCGCACAAATCATTGTGTTCAACAGCATCATCGACAGCGGCGACGACTACAGCGAATACCAGATAAGCAACCTGCCCGTTGCCACCTCCACCTCCAACAGCGTGGAGATTCCCCTGGCTAACATGAACGACCGCAAGCTCGTCGTGCAGTATACCGACCTGCCCGACAGCATCCTCGTGGGCGACTGCGTCATCGACCAGAACAACCGCGACATCCTTTGCATCAACGGCGTCATACATTCCATGCACGGTGTCATCGCGCCGAGCAACGACACGATGGACTTGCTCTTGAGGAAATACATTGAGGACAGCACGTCGGGCTTCGTCGTGTCGGCAAAGATAGTCCAGTCGTGCGGCCTGTTCAAGTCGCTCTCCGCCAATCGCGACGAAGAGTATGAGTCGCGCTTCCAGGCAGACAAGGTGACGAAGAGCAGCAACAGCGTGGGCGACGGCGGCAACGAGACGTTCTACACCCCCGAGCACCGCTACTTCGGCTTCACCTTCTTTGCCGAGACCGACGCCTTCTGGTCAGCCGCCATCGGAAAGAGTCCCGCGGACATCACAATGGAGGACGTGATGAACTACCTCGACAGCCAGGGCATCTATCCAGAGGCTAAGCGGGACGCCAACTACCAGTCGGAGGACAACCTGCTCTACCAGTTCATCACCTACCACCTGCTGCCCGAGCGCCTCAGCGCCGACAAGCTCGTCTACCACTACAACGAGAAGGGCTACGACATCAACCGCAAAGTGCCGAGCGTCGCCATCATGGAGTTCTACACCACGATGGGCAAGCGCCGCCTGCTCAAGCTCTTCGAGAGCCGCGAGAGCGAGGGTGTCTACATCAACCGCTTCCCCGTCCTCGACAACGGACGCCAGGGCACCTACCATGAGCTCTCCTGCCCCGCCGAGAGGGAAGGCATTGCCATAGGCGAGCCCAACCTGGAGGGAGACAACAACATACGCAACGGCATCATCTACCCCATCGAAAAGCTCCTCTGGTACAGCGACGTGACGCGCGACAACCTACAGAAGCAGCGCATCCGCTGGAGCGTGCCGAGCATGTGGCCCGAGTTCATGAACAATGACATACGCTGCTCCGAGATAACCGACGTGAAGCACAAGAACGTCTACATCCCCACCGACGACGACTACAAGTACCTCGACGACGTGGACATCTCCAAGGACACGCAGTTCTTCTACTGGACTGGCCGGGGCAACGGATGGGCAAACATGCAGGGCGACGAGATGTCTATCCGCGGGCTCCTGGAGTGTACCATGCGCCTTCCGCCCGTGCCTCGCCGCGGCACCTACGAGCTGCGCTTCGCCATCCAGAGCGGCGGCTACCGCCGCGGCATGGTTCAGTTCTACTGGGGCAGCAACAAGGAGAAGCTGGCCGCGATGGGCATTCCTATGGATCTCCGGCAGACGGCGGAGAACACGCTGCACACCAGCGGAGGCGACGTGCCCAGCGACATCGGCTATGAGCGCGACACCAACGACGACGACTTCAATGCCGAGGTCGACAAGCGCCTGCGCAACAACGGCTTCATGAAGGGCTGCAACCAGTACTGCGCGGGTGCCCCCGGCGGCAGCACCATGATGAGGGCCTCCAACGTCTGCATACGCCGCATCATCATCCGCGAGACGATGGATCCCGACATCACCTACTACATCAAGTTCAAGACCGTCATGGACGATCCCACGCGCTTCTTCTACATGGACTACCTGGAGTACTGCGCGAAGGAGGTCTACGACAACCCCGAGACCCCCGAGGACATCTGGTAACACCCGGCAGCCCGTGCCGGATTCTTTGCTTGTACATGATGCAGCAATTGCTGCACCATGATGAATCAATGAACAAGGCAGCGATTACAAGGACTTCGCTGCCTTGTAACCGCTTTGCACGGAGACGGGCAGTCCGCCGGACATAAGGGTGCGCATCCCGGCGAAGTGCAGGCCGCGCACCGACCGGCTTGCCGCCGGGACATGGAAGGGGCTTTGTCCGGCACGCCAGAGGCTCATGTACCCGCCCCTGTAGCAACCGCAATACCGCTCGTAGGTGACGGGGGTGGCAAGGTCCATCACCGCCACATATCCCTTCGTCTCCGGCAGGTACTCGGCCAGAAGCCGGAGGACTTTTTCCGTGAAGTCGCGTTTCTTGCCGGCATACGAGCCGTCGGCCTTGGCGGCTTTCCAGTAGTCGTAGGAGTCGCCGGGGAAGAGGATGGTCAGCGAGGTACACCCTCGGGGGGCGTAGCCGTCGCGGCAGCTGTAGCGGTAGACCCACAGCGTAGAGTATTCCAGACCTGCAAGGACCACCGGCTCCCTCATTTGTATGCGCATGGCCGAAGGCAGGCAGTCCAGGTCTCTCTCCACGCCGAGCGAGAGCAGCGAGCAGTGCTCTGAGTCCACTCCCACCCGCAGTTTCCGCGCCCACCTCTCCTGCAAAGGCTCATCAAAGAGGGTGCGCAGGGCCGTACAGGTGTCAAACGCGACAATCACACGGTCGGCTGGCCGGAATACGCCTTTCGCCATCACGCCCGTCACGCGCTTCTCTTGGATGCATATCCGCTCCACCTTTGCCCGATAGACGATGCGGCACCCTGCCCGCAGGGCTGCCTGCTCCATGTTCTCCGCCAGGCGGCGAGACCCGCCGGCCGGGAAGCCGTTGTCGCCCGATGCGTAGCCCACCAGGGTTCCGATGAGAGAGAGGGCATTCTGCTCCACGTTCAGGACGGAGGATAGCATCTCCCTGACGCAGGGGTTCCTGAACCGCTCAACATACTGCCGTGTGGATGTGCGCATGAGAGACACCAGCAGGGGGACAAAGGCGGGCAGGCGCAGGAGCCGCCTCCCCCAGTCGGCAATCCCGCAGGGAGCAGGCATATAGGTCGCCACAATCCGCACATGACGCCGGAGCGCAAGGATGGCCTCCCTGTCCTCCGGCGCGAACCGCGCGAGTTCCGATATCAGGCGGTCTATGTCGCGCCACAGGTGCAGCGAGACATCGCCACTCCTGAACACAAACACCGGGTCGGCATACACCACGGGATTATTGGCCTGCAGCGCACCCGTCTCCACCCATCTCCTGTGGAAAGGCTGAAACCTGGGCGAGGAACCCACAAGCCAATGGACGCCGCCATCAAACGTATAGCCCCGGCGGCTCCAGCTTGTGGAAACTCCGCCGGGGCAATTCCCCTGCTCGTAGACAGTCACATCAAAACCCGCCAGACGCGAATAGAAGGCGGAGGACAAGCCCGCCACCCCTGCTCCAATTATGATTACGCTCCTGGACATCTCTCTATGCCGACCTCCTCCAGACCTCCCCGAGGGGGGAGGAAGACCCTTCCCAAGCTCGCCTTAAAGGGGAGGAGAGTAAGTCTCCCTTTAAGGGAGATTTAGAGGGTCTGGATGAATCTCTATCCGCGGCGACCGAACAGACGGCCAAAGAAGCCTTTCTTTCTTCTCTCCCTGCTGCCATAGCCATATCCATAACCGTAGCCATAGCCGTAGCCATAGCCGTAGCCGTACTTCCTGTACTTGCCGCGGCTGTCATTCACCACGAGGCAGAGATGCTTGAACTTATTCTCCTGGTGCAGGCGCTCCAGCTCGGGCAGGTAGCGGCGGTCAACCTTCGTCTCGCGCAGGACGTAGATGGTCAGGTCGGCCACGCGGTTGACGATGCCGGCATCCGCGACTACCTGGGCAGGCACATTATCGATGACAACATAGTCGTAGAACTTCTTCAGCTCCTCCACGCACTCCTCCAGCCTGCTGCTCATAAGCAGCTCGGTGGGGTTGGGAGCGACGATGCCGGCAGGCAGGATGTCGAGGTTGCACTTCTTACTCTTCGTGACAATCAGGCTGGACACATCATCGACATGACCCGAGAGGTATGAGGTGAGGCCCTGCCTGGTCTCCACCTGCGAGAGCCGGCTTCGTGTGCGCTTGCGGATATCAGCGTCCACGAGCACCACCCGCTTGCCCGTCAGTCCGAGCGTGGCGGCAAAGTTTCCGCTGATGAACGTCTTTCCCTCGCCCGGCATCGTGCTGGTGAGCATGAAGACACGCGCGTCCTTGTTGATGAACGGCACGTTGAAACGTATCAGCCGGAACGCCTCGGAAAGGACTTCATCCTTGTCTCCCTCGACGATTATCTCGGAGTCCTGGATGTTGACCTTGCTGTGCGGCACCTCGCCAAGGATGGGAATGGTGGTGAACTTCTCAATGTCCTTGCGCCCGTGAACGGAGGTGTCGAAGAACTTCCGCAGCTGGAAGAAGAGGAAGGGAACGACGAGACCGATGAGCAGTGCAACGAGCGTGATTACCTTCGTGCGGGGAGCGATGGGTGTGCGGCTGCCGAAGGGCTGCTCCACGACGCGGATGTTTGCCTCGGTGATGGCAAGCTGCAGAGCCGTCTCCTCGCGCTTGTTGAGCAGATAGGTGTAGAGCGTCTCCTTGATGGACTGCTGGCGCTGGATGTCGATGACCTTCTTCTCCTTCTGTGGCACAGCCTGCAGGCTGCCCATCAGCCCGGCCTCCTCCTTCTTTGCCTTCTCCACCTGCAGCTTGAGACTTGCGCTGTAGCCCTTGAGAGAAGCCTGTATCGCAGAGCGCATCTGCTCCAGGTTCTTGTCAAAGTCAACGATGGTGGGACTGTTCTCGGAGGTGTTCTCGGCCAGTCGGTTGCGCTGCAGCATCATCTGGTTGTAGTTGGCAATCTGTGTGGTGATGCCTGGGTCGCTGATACCGCCCATGGTGGGGATGAGGTTGCCTGCGCCGGCATTCTGGGTGAGGTAGTCAACGAGGTACTCCACCATTGAGTACTGCGTCTCGGCCTGTATGGTGCGCTGGCGGGCGGTGTTGCTCTGTGCGATGAAGGCGTCGCTGCTTGCCTTGATGTCCACCAGGCCGCTGCTCTGCTTGAACTCTGCCATCTGGCCTTCCACCTCGCTCAGTTCCCTGTGGATGAGGCCGATGCGGTCCTCGATGAACTCCGATGTGCTCTTCGCAATCTGGTTCTTGTCCTCGATGATGCTGCGCTTGTAGGCATCGAGCAAGCCATTGAGGATGTCATCCGCGCGCTGGATGTTCGTGTCGGTACATGTGATGCGGACGAGCGTGCTCTCCTTGTCAATCTCGCTGCTGGTGACTTTGTTGAACAGCATGATGGCGGCATCCTCCATGCTGACGCGCGACACGCTGATTGTCTGGCCTATGAATTCCTCGAGCAGCTTCTTGTCGGGTGTTACCGCAAACTCGCCAAAGGGTGTCTTCACCGTCTTGTCCCATTCGACCTTCGCCGTGAAGTCAGACCTCATCATCGGGGAGCCGTATGTGGCCTCCGTGATGGTTCCGCCCTCCTCGTCGTCGATGACAAGCTTGAAGCTTGCAGGCACCTTGAACTCCGAGATGAAGTTGACCGTGAAGGGACGGTTGTCGTAGAGCGACACGTTGCGCAGGCCGACGCGGATATTGTACATGACATCGAGCTGGAGGTTCTTCGCTACCTCCTGCGCAAGCATGAAGGAGTGCAGGATATACACCTCGTTCTTGACACTGGCTCCTGCAAGCACGCCGTTGAGCTGCATCAGTGCGTCGGTGCTGATATTGGAACGCCTGCTACCGCCCTGGCCGCTGTCGTCCTTGACAAGCATCACCGCCTGCCGCTGATAGACGTTGGACTTCGTGGCTAAATATAACCTCGATGCCGCCACGCAAATAATGACGGAGAGGAGAAACCATACCCAGTTGACCAGGAACGTATCTAATATGTCGCGGAAGGTGAGGGTCTCCTCTACGCTCGAATTTCTGCGTCTGCGCTCGCGGGATGTGGTATTGCTGCTGTTTGCTTCCATTATTAAACTCTTGACTATGTGTTTGAACTGTGAACTTACTTACTTCTTGAGTGCCACGACAAGGGAAACGATGCTGACAACCATGCCGACAACCGTGCTGCCGACGGACAGCCATGTGTAGCTTGTGCTGCCCTTCACGCGCTGGCTCTTGTTGGGCTGCACATAGATGACGTCGTTCTGCTGCAGGTAATAGGCAGGCGAGCTGAACACGGCCTGATTGTCGAGCAGGTTCACCTCGTAGGCCTTCCGCATGCCGTTCTCCTCGCGGATGACGAGGACATTGTCGCGGTAGGCGCTGTTGGTCAGGTCTCCGGCCTTGCCCAGGGCTTCCAGTATCGTCAGACGCTCGCCCTGGTAGGTCTGCGTGCCGGGGTTCTTCACGTCGCCCATGACGGTCACCTTGAAGCTCATTATCTTGGTGTTGACCACAGCGTCGTTGATGTAGCCCTCCTCAATCATGCGCTTCTGTATCATAGCCGATATTTCGCCGGTCGTCATGCCACCCACATGAATCGTTCCGAAGATGGGGAACTCGATGTTTCCCTCCTTGTTCACGCGGAAGTAGGACACGCCGGAGGAGACGTTGACCGTGTTGGTTCCCATCTGAGAGTTGTTGCCGCCGCCGATGAGCGTGTTGTTGTTGAAGCGGGCAAGCAACTCGTTGTCCTTACTTGCCACAGAGATGGCAAGCTGGTCATCGGGCTGCACCTGCAACTCGAAGTAGTCCTCTATGTTCTGGGGAACAGCATACGACTGGGTGGCTCCCTGCAGGTAAATCATCTTCTTATTCGAGATACAAGAGGTCATCATTCCCATGCACAGCGCACAGGTCACAAGCGATAAAGTTGTCCTTTTCATCTTTATTTTATATAGTTTTGTGCGCAAAATTACGAAAAAAAAGTCGTAACGACGCACATTGGGGCAAAAAAAACATCTTATTGTTGCAATTGTTGTGCAGAAAGAACTAACTTGCAGTCGATTTGAGCAAAGAGTCACATCCTATGCCTATGAAAAAGTTGCTCCCCCTCCTGTTTCTGTTCCTCGCCTGGCGGCCTGTGCCTGACGGACTTTCGCCTGTGCCTGACAGTGAGGGAGAATGGTCTATGGTCAAAGGCAACGCCTCGTACTATTCCGACAAGCTGCATGGCCGACGCATGGCAAACGGAGAGCCCTACAATCGCGACAGCATGACCTGCGCACACCTGAAGTACCCCTTTGGCACGTTGCTGAAGGTGCGCAACCCGCTCAACGACCGTTCGGTCATCGTGCGCGTCACCGACCGCGGCCCCTATTCCAAGCGTTTCATCATCGACCTTAGCCGTGCCGCGGCCCGCGAGCTGGACATCATCCGGGCGGGCTTCTCTATGGTGGAGATCACGCCTTACCATCCGGGCAAGATTCCCTACCGCGCCGAGGAGGACAGTCTGATGGAGATTCCGGAGCTTGACCTGCACTACACGCCTGCCGCCACTTATCCCGACCCGGCCTGGCAGCGCGACACGACAAAAATCACGGAGAAAGCGGAGGAATGACCTCCAAGAAGGCAGATTTCCTGCCGCCATGCCATGCATCTGAATGCGGCGTGCCGTGTTGTCCAACACGGCACGCCGCATCGCCTCACACGGCACGCCGCATCGCCTCACACGGCACGCCGTGTTGGCCAACGCGACACGCCGTGTTTATCCCCCACCCTGCAAGGACTTTCTGCCTCGCTGTACGCGAATGCCTTTGGCATGCTTCGGGAAAGGACGGCCCTGAAGGTCAAACGGTTTGTGGAACAACGACTTACCGCCCTCCATTTCAGTTCCCGTGACAGGAAAAGCCTTTATGTCAGTGAGGATGTCCTCGGGCACCGCGTCGAGCGTCCAGAAGGAGCGGTGGTTGGTTCCTGCCGCCGCAGCGTAGGTTTGCACGAGGCAGTCGGCCTGATTGCTTTCGGCACGCAGGTTGAGGCCGATGGTGCCGGAGGAGAAGTCGTGGGGCGTGACCGCAGTGCAGGCAAAGCCGTAGCGTCCGCCCTCGCTTGTCTGCGGTGCCACATAGTACTCCACGCCTTCGCTGCCCATGTTGACAGCCGTGCCGGAAGCCTTGGCATAGCCCTGAATGTAGCGTCCCGTCAGCAGGTTACGGACGCGGTAGCACTGGGCATTTGCCGTTGGCTCGAATATCCAGCAGGCAGCCTCGCCGATGCTCCCCTCGCAGGTGATGCGGTCGTCGCTCTCCATGTTATCGACCATATAGGCAGGCGTGCTGCTGAAGTTACGGATGGTGTAGGCCTGATCCTTCAGGGGCCAGTCCTCCGTGCCGGGTTCGTCGCCGCCGCCATCGGGGTAGTAGGGTGCGGGGTCGAAAGTGTTGTCTCTTATCTGACGTATCTCGTCGGCAGAGAGAATGCCCTTGAAGAACCAGGCATCATCTATGTATCCCCGGAAGTAATCCTTGCCCGCCTTGTGTCCGCCGATGCGGAATCCGCCGGTGCAAGTCTCAAAGGTTCCTGTCGTGACGGTGCAGTCGCGCTCCCCATTTATATAATAGGTGACGCTCTGCCCCACGGGGTCGCAGACGACGGCGACGTGCTGCCATGTGCCGGGCTTGAGGGAGCCTGCCGTGGCGCGGTGCTGTGTGCCGCCCAGGAAGTTGTCGTAGAGAAAGACGGGAGTGCCGCCGCTCGCAGGAACCTCGGCACGTCCGTAGAGGTAGATACGCCCCGTTCCGGCATTGTCCCTCTGTGCCAGGATGACTTCGTCGCGGAAGTAGTTGCCGCCCTCTGTCTGGTTTGCGGCATTTGGGGCCTCGGCGTTCTCGTCGAAAATCCAGGCGCAGAAGGTGGTCTGGGTGACGCGGGTATCAAGGATGCCCGTGGTGTTCAGGTCGAGGTACTGCGCATTGCCGTTCAGTTGGAGAGCCTGTCCCACCTGTCCGTCACCGTAGGAGATGCCGTTTGGACTTGCCGTGAGGACATACCCGGAAGGCGAGGTGTCGTCCAGGCTGCCGTCGAAGGGGTAGTGGAAGATCAGCTCAGTCCTCGTATCCGTGATGTCCTCCGTGACACTGAGGCCGACGCCCTTGGCCCAAGTGTTCCACAAAGCCTTCATCTCGCGCACCTTCTCGGGGTATTCCGCCGCGAGGTTGTTCGTCTCGGAGAGGTCGTGGGCGAGGTCGAAGAGCTGCCAGCCGCCACCCGCAAGCGCGGTGAGCCGCCAGTTGCCCTTGCGGACGGCCTTGCCTCCTTCGTGCTCCCAGTACATCACGCGCTCGTCGTCCCAGCCCTCTTTCTCTTGGAGCAGAGGCACGATGCTACGCCCCTCGTCGGCAAGCGGCTTGATGCTGTTGCCGCCGTAGAACGACGGATAGGACGCACCCGCCAGCTCCAGGCAGGTGGGCATGACGTCGAGGAAGCTGCAGGGCTGCGACGTGATGGTTCCCTCCTTGCCCTGAGCCAAGCCCGAAGGCCAGTGGACGATGGTGGGAGCCGCCGTGCCGCCGTGGAACTGCGTTGTCTTCCAGTAGCGGTAGGGTGCGTTGACAGCCCCTGCCCAGCCTGTGTGCAGGTAGTTGTAGGTGAGCTGTCCGCCCGGAACGGCAGCATTGCGGACCACCGTCTGCCCGTTTCGGGTGCGGTCCTGGCGGTCGAAGTCGCCGATGGTGTAGTTCTCGCTCGACGCGCCATTATCGGATGTGAAGATGATGAGGGTGTTGTCGAAGATGCCCCTTCGCTTCAGCTCGTCGATGATGCGCCCTATGTTCTGGTCCACACAGTCTATCATGGCGGCATGCACCTCCATGTTTGCCGACTGGAAGGCCTTGTCTGTCTCATCCTCCCACTTGCGTCCGGAGGCATTCGCGGCGGGCGGCGTCTCCGCGGGGTCAACGAGTCCCAGTTCCTGCATCCGCTGGTAGCGGCGCTCGCGCAAGGCATCCCAGCCGTCGTCGAACCTGCCCTTGTACTTGGCGATGTCCTGCGGCTTGGCATGCAGCGGCCAGTGTGGTTCCTGGAAGGCAACGTACATGAAGAAGGGACGGCCGTCGGCGGTCATCTCATCCATCATGTCGATGGCCTTGTCCGCCACGAAGTCGGCGTAGTAGAAGTCAGCCGGAATGCTGTCCGTGAAGATAGGCTCCTCGTTGTGGACAAGGGAGAAGGGGTCGAAGTGGTCCGTCACGCCCCAGATGGTGCCCCAGTGCTGGTCGAAGCCCCGGTTGCAGGGATAGGTGTCGAGGGGTGCGAAGGGACGGTTCCCGAAGTAGTTCTGATGGGAGAGCCACTCCATCTGTTCCGTCTGGCTGCCTATGCTTTTGGTGAGCGAGAGGTGCCATTTGCCGCTCATGGCAGTGTGGTATCCGGCATCGCGGAGTGCCTCGGGAATGGTGACACAGTCGTGCGTCATGCTCAGTCCCATGCCGGTGATGCCTACGGTCTGTGCGTAGCGGCCTGTCAGAAGCTGCGCCCGCGACGGACAGCTGCGCCCGGAGTTGTAGAACTGCGTGAAGCGCATGCCGTTCTCGGCCAGCGCGTTGAGGTTCGGACTCTCCACCTCGCCGCCGAAACACTGCAAGTCGGAGTAGCCCATGTCGTCAACGACGATGAGCATGATGTTGGGCCGCGAAGCCTGTTGCGCGGAGGCAATTGCCGGCAGCAGGGCAGGCAATGCCGTCAGGGCGCGTTGATAGTTGCGTCGCATACTGCTATGTTATATAACAATGTATTAGTAGATGACTTTCCTGCCTCCCACGATGTTGATGCCTCTCTGCATCTTCTGAATGCGTTGACCCTGTAGGTTAAAGATAAGGCCCATAGAGTCCTTGAGATCCTTAAAGTCCTTAAGATCCTTAAGGTCGGTGGCATCGTCAGTGTCGAAGAGGAAGGCCTTCACGCCTGCCGTGCTGCTGATGTATGCCTTGCCCGCCGGGATGATGCTGCCCGCCTTGGCCCGGAAGAAGCCTGTAACACCGTTTTGATGCGCCAGGATGTACTGGCTGCCGTCGGCTGTGATGCCCGTGGAGGGCTGCAGGTCATTGTCCGCCATGTCGCTTGTGGCTGTCTTGGCAATAGTGGCATAGAGGCTGCCCTTCAGCACAACAGCAGAACCGGCAGGCACATCGTTCACTTCTGCCAGGCTGACATACGAGCCACTGACGCTGCCCTTGTAGGCCTGGGCACCGAGGACAAGCACGTCCTCCGAAGCACAATAGGTGGCATAGCTGGCAGTCGTGATGGTCTGAGGCTCCAGCTCCGTGAACTTCCAGAAGGAGCGATGGTTGGTGCCTGCCGCAGCGGCGTAGGTCTGCACAATGTTGTCGTTGCGCCAGTTCCAGCCGACACAGCCGCTGGTGAAGGAGGTGTTGCCCTGGTCGGCCGATGTCAGGCCGAAGCAATCCAGTCCTTCCTGGTCGCTGCAGTTCACCACGACGTAGGCCACAGGCGTCTCTCCCATCGTGACGGGCACCTCCGTCTGGGCGTCGCAGGCCTGGGCATAGCGTCCCGTCAGGACGTTCCTGACGTAGAACGTACCGCTGCCCGCGTCCTCGAACTGCCACAGGCTGGCCTTGTCGAGGTCGCCCATTGCAAGTTCATCACCGCCGTTGTCCTTGATGTAAACGTTGTTGTCGTTGCGGTTGGACATGACATATACTTTGTCCGTGCTGACAGTCATGGGCGGAGTGACCAGCGTAAGCTTCCAAAAGGAGCGGTGATTAGTGCCAGCAGCGGCGGCAAAGGTCTGCACTGTGTTGTCGCCCTTCCAGTTCCAACCGACGCAGCCACTGGTGAAGTCGGTGTTGCTCAGGTTAGTAGAAGCAAAGCCGAACATGTCGGTTCCCTCCACGGCGCATTCCTTCACGCGGTATTCCACGGGGGTCTCACCCATTGTGACGTTCACTTCGGTTGCGGAGCTGCACTGTTGCGCATAGCGGCCTGTCTTCTTGTTCTTGAGGTAGTAGCAGCCCTCATTGCCTGTTGCAATGAACTGCCAATAGCAGGCATCGTCAAAACCGCCCATCTGAATGACATCCACGCCGGTGTCCTTGACATAAAGGCTGAGGTCGTTGCGGTTGGCGATGGTGTAGTACTGGCCGCTCTCGATGGTGAGGGCGAGCAATGTCTGGGCTGCACAGAAGGCAGCGCAAAGCAGAAATAAAGCTTTTCTCATTGTGATTATAGTTAGGATTTCATGTTTATCTGACATCATTTATATTAGATGCCATACCTGCCAAAAGGTTTAACAGGCCTCGAAAATCTCTGTCAGCTGACGGGCGACGACCAGCGGGGAGGCCATGCGGCGGACGGCCTCGGCCCACTCCAAAGAAGGCGGGACGCTCATGGCTTCCCGCATCTTCTCTGCCAGGCAGCGCGCGTCGCCGACGGGGGCAATGAGGCAGGCGCGGGGGATGCGGAGCGAGGAGGGCAGGCTCTCCGTGCCGACCACGGGAATGCCCGTGGCAAGAGCCTCCAGCGCGACAAGGGGCTGGGCCTCGCTGCGGCTGGGCAGGACAAGGGCATCGCACGCCCAGAGCAGCTCCCGCACGCCCTGCTTGTCGAGGTGGCCGTGCAAATGCACATCAGGCTTGTCTGCAAAGAGTCTCTGCATGAGCCGCGAGTCGGTTCCCTGCCCAGCGATATGCAGCTCAAAGGCCCCTCTCCCGACCTCCCCCGATGGGGAGGAGGCATCGGCCTGAACCATATATTCCCCTTCCTCGGGAGGGGTTAGGAGTGGGGTCGTAAGTGGCATCTCTCTCCAGGCTTCGGCCAGCACATCGTAGCCCTTGCCGTAGATGTCGGAAACGGCAAGGCAGCAGAAGCGATAGGGTCGCCCGATGGGCAGTTCTCTCTTGTGATAGCAGAAGCAGTCGGTATCGACGATGTTCGAGACAGCCGTCCAGCGGTAGTCCGTGCCGAAGAAGGGCGCGAGGTCGTCCACCAGCTCGCGGCTGACAGGGATGACATGCGCGGCGGCCTCATAAGCCTCCCGCATCCTGCCCTTCATCCAGACGTGCTTCCTCCATCCCTTCCCGAAGTCTCTCTCATAGAGGCCGGACGAAAGGTGTTCGGTGATGACGTAGGGGATGCCGAGCCTCCGGGAGATGGCCTGCGCCGCCAGACCCGCGTTCTTGCAGCAGTGGGCGTGCAGCACGTCGGGCTTCCCGTAGCGGCGTATGTACCTGTCCACAGCCTTCTCGCAGAAGTCTACCCAATGGCTGATGTTGTAGCGCACTGCCTTGGGCACGGCTCGCATGTAGGAAGAGAACACCTCCACGCCCTCCATCGTATTCTTCTCCTCACGCCATGATGCGGTGAAGTAAGACGCTCCGTCGCGGGTGATGCCGAGCTCCACGACGCTCACGATGCGCACCTCATGCCCCATCGCCTTCAGCGCCTTGGCCTGTTCCAGGCAGAACAGGCCTCCGTGCGGAGGGAAGAAGGACGGAAGTTCAAGGATGTGCATGGCCTTTAGTACTCGTTCCAGCTCTTGATGCTGAGGTCTTCGAGGCGGAGCGTGCAGAAGGCCTCGATGAAGGCACTCGCGAGGCGGGCGTTGGTGATGAGGGGGATGTTGTGGTCGATGGCAGCGCGGCGAATCCTGTAGCCATTGGTCAGTTCCCTGCTGGTTCGGTTCTTGGGGATATTCACCACGAGGTCGAAGCGGTGGTCGGCAATCATCTTCATCACGTTCTCCATGCCGGGCTTGTCCTCGTCGGGCCAGCTCACGGCGATGGCCTTCGCGCCGTTCTCGTTGAGATACTTGGCCGTGCCCTCGCTGGCGTAGATGGTATAGCCGGCCTTGGTCAGCATGAGTGCGCCGTCGAGCGTATGCGCCTTCTCCTTCGTGCCGCCGCTGCTTATCATCACGCCCTTGTCCTTGCGGGGGATGCGGTAGCCCGTGGCAATCATGCTGTTCAAGAGCGCTTCCTCGAAGCTGTCGCCCAGGCATCCCACCTCGCCTGTCGAACTCATGTCAACGCCCAGTATCGGGTCGGCGTTCTGCAGGCGGGCGAAGGAGAACTGGCTGGCCTTCACGCCGATATGGTCGATGTCGAAGGCACTCTTGTCCGGCTTCGTGTAGGGCGCGTCGAGCATGATGCGGGTCGCCGTCTCGATGAAGTTGCGCTTGAGCACTTTGCTGACGAAGGGGAACGAGCGGCTCGCGCGGAGGTTGCACTCGATGACCTTCACGTCGCGGCCCTTCGCCAGGTACTGGATGTTGAAGGGTCCGCTGATGTTCAGCTCCTTGGCTATGGCGCGGCTCATCTTCTTTATCTGGCGGGCCGTGGCGAAGCTCAGCTGCTGGGCGGGGAAGACCATCGTGGCGTCGCCCGAGTGGACACCGGCAAACTCGACGTGCTCCGAGATGGCATACTCCACAATCTCGCCCTGCTGCGCCACTGCGTCGAACTCCACTTCGTTTGTCTCTGTCATGAACTTGCTCACGACGACGGGGTATTCCTTGCTCACCTCCTTTGCCATCCGGAGGAAGCGCTCCAGCTCCTCGTCGGTGTAGCAGACGTTCATGGCGGCTCCCGAGAGGACGTACGAGGGACGCACCAGGACGGGATAGCCCACCTCGTCGATGAACTGCTTCACGTCCTCCATGCTCGTCAGGGCACTCCAGCGGGGCTGGTCGATGCCGAGCTTGTCGAGCATGGCGGAGAACTTGCCGCGGTTCTCGGCACGGTCGATGCTGACGGGCGACGTGCCGAGGATAGGCACGCTCTGCCGGTAGAGCTTCATGGCGAGGTTGTTCGGTATCTGTCCGCCCGTGGAGACAATGACGCCGCGGGGCGACTCAAGGTCGATGACGTCGAGCACCCGCTCAAACGACAGCTCGTCGAAGTAGAGGCGGTCGCACATGTCGTAGTCCGTAGAGACGGTCTCCGGGTTGTAGTTTATCATGATGCTCTTGTAGCCGAGCTTGCGCGCGGTCTGTATGGCGTTGACCGAGCACCAGTCGAACTCTACGCTGCTGCCGATGCGGTAGGCGCCGCTGCCGAGCACGATGACCGACTTCTCGTTCTTGTAGAAGTTGATGTCGTGGCCTTCCGCCGCGTAGGTCATGTAGAGGTAGTTCGTCAGGTCGGGATGCTCGCTGGCAACCGTCGGGATGCGCTTCACGGCGGGCAGGATGCCGAGCTTCTTCCTGTAGGCGCGCACGGCAAGGTTCTCCTTCTCCATGTTGCCGGTATGCATGTCCAGCACGCACCTTGCTATCTGGAAATCGCTGAAGCCAAGCACCTTTGCCTGCATGAGCACTTCGGCAGGCATGTCCTCAATGGCATTGTAGCCTTGCAGCTTGTGCTCGAAGTCGACGATGTTCTTCATCCTCTCGATGAACCAGGGGTCAATCTTCGTCAGCTCCTCGATGCGCTCCACGCTGTAGCCCTCCTCCAGGGCCTGGGCGAGGGCGAAGATGCGGAGGTCGGTGGGGTTAGCCAGCTCCTCGTCGAGGTTCTCGAAGCGGACATGGTCGTTGCAGACGAAGCCGTGCATGCCCTGCCCTATCATCCTCAAGCCCTTCTGCAGCATCTCCTCGAAGCTGCGTCCGATGCTCATGATCTCGCCCACCGACTTCATGCTGGAGCCTATCTTGCGGCTTACGCCAGTGAACTTCGTGAGGTCCCATCGGGGAATCTTGCAGATGAGGTAGTCCAGCGAGGGAGCAACGTAGGCACTGTTTGTCGTGCCCATCTCGCCTATCTGGTCGAGGGTGTAGCCCAAGGCTATCTTCGCTGCCACAAAGGCCAGCGGATAGCCCGTCGCCTTGCTTGCGAGGGCAGAGGAGCGGGACAGGCGGGCGTTGATTTCTATGATGCGATAGTCATTCGTCTGGGCATTGAAGGCGAACTGTATGTTGCACTCGCCCACGATGCCCAGGTGGCGAACACATTTGATGGTAAGCTCCTGAAGCATCTTCACCTGCTCGTCCTTGAGGGAGCATGTCGGCGCCACCACGATGCTCTCGCCCGTATGGATGCCGAGGGGGTCGAAGTTCTCCATCGAGGCCACGGTGAAGCAGTGGTCGCTGGCGTCGCGGATGCACTCGAACTCTATCTCCTTCCACCCCTTCAGGCTCTCCTCCACGAGCACCTGGGGCGCGAAGGTGAAGGCGCTCTCCGCTATCTTGCAGAAGGTCTCCTCGTCGGGACAGACACCGCTGCCCAGGCCGCCCAACGCGTAGGCCGAGCGGATCATGATGGGATAGCCGATGCGGCGGGCCGTCGCGACGGCCTCCTCCATCGTCTCGCAGGCATGGCTCGTCGGCACCTTCAGCCCGGCCTTGCCCATCTCGCCTACGAAGAGGTCGCGGTCCTCGGTGTTCATGATGGCCTCCACGCTGGTCCCCAGCACCTGCACGCCGTATTTCTCCAGCACGCCGTTCTGGTAGAGAGCCGTACCGACATTGAGTCCCGTCTGTCCGCCCCAGGCCAGCATGATGCCGTCGGGTCGCTCCTTCTTGATGATCTCCTCTATAAAATAAGGCGTGACGGGCTGGAAGTATACCTTGTCGGCAATGCCCTCACTGGTCTGGATGGTGGCGACATTGGGGTTGACGAGCACCGAGTAGATGCCCTCCTCGCGCAGGGCCTTCAGGGCCTGACTGCCGGAATAGTCAAACTCGCCTGCCTGACCAATCTTCAAGGCACCGCTGCCAAGTACGAGAACTTTCTTCAGATTCATAAGCTTATTTACCATTTTATTATTTACCGTTTACCATTTTAAGCCCTTCGCCTTAGGGAAGGATCCGGGAAAGGCAGTCAGGAGAGGACTCGGGCCAAAAGAAAAAGCCACGTCCGCTATTTCAACAGCGAAAGTGGCTTTCTGCACATAACCCTTGTCTTATTTGACACATCGTCTGCATCGTTCCCTCGTTTTTCAGCTGCAAAGGTACGGCATTTTATATAAACTGCAAAGAAGAGAGCCGTTTTTTTTGGGAAAAGGGAAAAGAACGACTGAAAAAACTCCCTTCGCATACAGGTGTCACAGCCTCTTCCCTGTTTTTTGTCCCTTCCGTCCCCGTTGCGCCCACCACGATGCCCCACGTTGCATTCGTTGATTTATCATGATGTTGCAATTGAAACATCATGATGTTTCAATTGAATGGTCATGATGAATCAATGGTGTCGGCACTACTACTCGTGTAATACCTTGTCAGCGATGTGCTCATGCCGTCATACTTCTATTGGTAGGCACTCATGCCGTAGCTATCCTTCACCGCTGTCTCGCCCGGGCAAAATAATCGCCGCACTCCTCAAGACTGTTCGCGCTGATGTCGCATGCTGCCCAAGGTGTCCCGCTTGGCAGGCCAAGGTCGATACACCGATGTCAACCCGCTAAGCCAACTCCCTCGGAGAAGGATATAGCGGCTACCTTATCGATGCCGCACATCACACTCTTGCCGTTTGTCAGGTTAACCGTCATAACCTGAGCCGGACTGACTGCAAGCCCGCCGTCCGTGTGCCGCGAGGTTTCCCCTCGCGGTATTGCGGTTTCCCCTTGCGGTATTGCCCCCGCCGCCAGTGTGCCGCGAGGTTTCCCCTCGCGGTATTGCGGTTTCCCCCTCGCGGTATTGCGGTTTCCCCTTGCGGTATTGCCCCCGCCGCCAGTGTGCCGCGAGGTTTCCCCTCGCGGTATTGCGGTTTCCCCCTCGCGGTATTGCGGTTTCCCCTTGCGGTATTGCCCCCGCCGCCAGTGTGCC
>CALDHY010000016.1 GCA_937901445.1 uncultured Selenomonadales bacterium | reverse complement strand
CGGCGGTTTTTGGTACTTTTATATTAAAAAATATTTAAATCGCTTAAATCGAATTACAGCGGCTAAAATCTGTCGGTTTTACGGTTGAAGAATACGACAAAGAATTTTTTGGCGAAAAGTTAATGACTGAAAACGGCTTGATTGAAAGTCCTGTTGTTTATGTTGTGAGAAATTAATTAAGCCTCTACGCGCGCTTGAATAGGGCTAGCTTGCATTTTCGGCGGTTTTTGGTACTTTTATATTAAAAAATATTTAAATCGCTTAAATCGAATTGTAGCGGCAGAAAGGAAGTAAATTGAAATGATATATATTGTAGGCGCGGGCGCGGGCGACCCTGAATTAATTACAGTCAAGGGACAACGACTCCTGCGCGAGGCTGACGTTGTAATTTACGCCGGATCTTTGGTTAATCCTGAACTTTTGAAAAATTGCAAAGTTGACGCCGAAATTTACAACTCCGCCACAATGACGCTTGATGAAGTTATAGCAGTTATCGAAAGTGCAAATTCTCAAAATAAAAATATCGTACGCTTGCACACCGGCGACCCCGCAATTTATGGCGCAATTCAGGAACAAATTGACATTCTCGAAGAAAAAAATATCGCCGTTGAAATTGTGCCGGGCGTAAGTTCGTTTTTGGCGGCGGCGGCTACTCTCAAGCAAGAATATACTTTGCCCGGCGTTACTCAAACTGTTATAATCACTCGCGCAGGCGGCAAAACGCCCGTACCCGAAAAAGAATCACTGAAAAATCTTGCACAGCACAAAACTACTCTTTGCATTTTCCTTTCAATAGGCTTGATTGAAAATGTTGTTGCAGATTTACTTTCGGCGGGCTTGAGTGCAGATACACCGGTTGCAGTTGTTCAAAAAGCGTCGTGGCAAGATGAAAAAGTTTTGCGCGGCAACTTACAAAATATCGTCGCGCAGGTTAAATCTGAAAAAATCGAACGTACCGCCTTAATCATTGTTGGAGAGTGCCTTAATAAAAATTACGAAAAATCGCAGTTATATTCGCCGAATTTTAGCCATATGTTCAGAAAGGGAGGCTTGAATGGATAAATATAAAATTGTTCCCAAAAATAAAAAATTCCCCGCCGAAATGTGCGAAAGTCTTTCAGAATTACAAAGTTGCAGCGATGTTGAAGTTATCGTAGTGCCGGAAATTCGCCAATGGATTATTTCAGCAACTTCAACTGAAAATCTTAACGCAGAAACTGTAAAAAATTTCTTTGCCGAAAAATATAAAGTTGAAGCCGAATTTAATTTCACGCTTAAAGAAATTTCCGAGCCGCCGCCTAAGGTTGAAAAAAAATCTGCCGCCCCCAAAAAGTCTGACGGCAAAAATTCTGACGGCGATAAAACCAGCGGCAAGATTAACGGCGAAATTTCTAAAATTGAAAACCTTAAAGACAGCGACGAAAAAATTATTATCGAAGGCGTAATTGGCGCAGATATTGAAAAAGTTACCTACGGTTACGGCGTAAATCTGCGCGAATTTGAAAAGGGCTCCTGCGTCTTAACTTTCAGCGTGATTGACGATACGGACGGTATTATTTGCAAGAAATTTTTTACCAACGGCTCAAAAGAAAACGCCGTTAAACTTGTCGAAACTTTAAAATCCGGAATGCGCGTTAAAGTGCGCGGCAACGTCAAACGTGATGATTATCTTAAAGAAAATGTTTTAATGTTTGAAAAAGTGGAGCCGCTTGAAACTGAAACAGAATCTGCGCGAATGGATAACGCCGAAATTAAGCGCGTCGAATTGCACGTACATACAACAATGAGCCAAATGGACGCCGTAATTTCGCCGGAAACTTTAATTACTACCGCCGCAAATTGGGGCTGGTCGTCAGTTGCGATAACGGATCACGGCGTTATTCAAGCCTTCCCTGAAGCCGCCGACACTGCCGCTAAACTTGCCAAAAAAGGCACGCCAATAAAAATTATTTACGGTATGGAAGGTTATCTTGTTGAAGACGTTGAACAGAATTTTGCCAATCATATAATTTTACTTGCCAAAAATAAAATCGGCTTGGAAAATCTTTACCGCCTTGTTTCACTTAGTCAACTTAAATTTTTCAAATATACGCCGCGTATCCCGAAAGATATTTTAAAAAATTTTCGTGAAGGTTTAATCATCGGCTCGGCGTGCGAAGCGGGCGAATTGATACGCGCCATTGTCGACGGTAAATCTAAAACTGAAATTGAAGAAATTGCCAATTTTTATGACTACTTGGAAATTCAGCCCTTCCATAATAACGACTTTTTAAAGCGCAGTGAAAAATTTCCTGCTATTCAAAATGACGAAGATTTAATTGACATTAACAAAAAAGTTGCCGCCCTCGCGCAGAAATTAAATAAGCCGCTGGTTGCAACTTGTGACGCACATTTTTTAAACAAAGATGATTGGATTTACCGCGCAATTATGATGAACGGCAAAGGTTTTAGCGATGCAAATATTCAGCCGCCAATTTACTTGCGTACAACTGAAGAAATGCTTGCAGAATTTGATTATTTGGATAAAGATTTAGCGTACGCGGCAGTTGTTACAAATCCCAATAAAATTGCTGATTCTGTCGAAGTTTTAAAACCAATTCCCGACGGCTTGTATTCGCCCGCAATCCCCGGCGCAGATGACGAAATTAAAAATATGTCATATTCAAAGGCGCGCAGATTGTACGGCGAAAATTTGCCAAAAGTTGTTGAAGACAGACTGCAACAGGAACTTAAGCCTATTATTGCACACGGCTTTTCCAGTTTGTATTTAATCGCGCAAATGTTGGTTAAAAAATCCAATGACGACGGCTATTTGGTAGGCTCGCGCGGCTCGGTCGGCTCTTCGTTCGTTGCAACAATGACTGGAATTACTGAAGTTAATCCCTTGCCGCCGCACTATCGCTGCCCAAAATGTCAATACACAAAATTTTTTACTGACGGCTCGGTGAATTGCGGCTACGACTTGAAAGATAAAAATTGCCCAGTGTGCGGTTATCCTTTGACGAAGGATGGACACGATATACCTTTTGCGGTATTTTTGGGATTTGACGGCGATAAAGTCCCTGACATTGATTTAAATTTTTCCGGCGAATATCAATCTGCCGCGCACAAATACACCGAAATTTTATTTGGTCGCCACAATGTTTACCGCGCCGGCAGTATTATGACTATTGCCGAAAAAACCGCCTTTGTCTACACCAAAAAATATTTAGCCGCGCAGGAACTCAAAAAGCACGGCTCATACATGGTTAAACTTTCGCAGGGTTGCTTGGGCGTCAAAACTACTTCAGGGCAACATCCCGCCGGTATTATGGTTGTACCGCGTGATATGGATATACATTATTTTTCGCCGATTCAACACCCAGCCGGTAAAAAATCTGCAGACACAATTACAACGCACTTTGACTATCACTCAATCAGCTCGCGCCTTGTCAAGTTGGATATTCTCGGACACGATGATCCTACCGTTATAAAAATGTTGGAAAATTTAACTCACATTGACCCGTTGACAATTCCGCTTGACGATAAAGCCACGCTTAGCATTTTCAATTCGACTGACGCAATTAATTTAACGCCGCGACAAATTGGTACAAACAGCGGCACTTTCGGTATCCCTGAATTTCGTACAAGTTTTACTCAAAAGATGATTGACGATACAACGCCCAACTGTTTCAGTGATTTGGTTAGAATTTCCGGCTTTTCGCACGGGACAGACGTTTGGCTCGGCAACGCGCAGGATTTAATTAAACAAAAAATTTGCACGTTGAAAGATGCAATTTCGGCGCGTGATGATATTATGATGTACTTGATTCATCACGGCGTCGACGCGCTGAAGTCTTTTAAAATTATGGAAAATGTGCGCAAGGGTAAAGGTATTGCCGCCGATGCTGTCGAAGATTTAAAGGCGCACAATGTGCCGGATTGGTACATTGATTCTTGCCAAAAGATTAAATATCTGTTTCCGCGCGCGCACGCTACGGCTTATGTTATAATGGCTTACAGAATTGCTTATTGTAAAGTTCATTACCCGCTTGCTTATTATTGTTCTTACTTTTCAATTCGTGCGGATGAATTTGACGCGCAGGAAATCAGCAAGGGTAAAAGTCACATTAAATCTAAGATTGACGAGTTGGAAAAACTTTCAAACGAGCGCGAACTTGAAGTTAAGGAAGAGGGAACTTTGGCGGTTATGCAACTTGCCTATGAAATGTTACTGCGCGGCTTTACTTTTGAACGTGTTGACTTGTATAAATCTGACGCCAATAAATTTATTATGCTGAAAAATTCTTTGTTGCCGCCGTTACAAGCTTTAACCGGCGTTGGTGAAACTGCCGCTCAAAATATCGCAACTGCAAGACAAGCCGGAAAATTCGCTTCGATTGAAGATTTAAAAAATCGTGCAAGTATCACAAGAACAAGTATAGCCGCACTGCAGGAGCACGGCTGTTTGAAAGGGCTTGCCGAAAGTAACCAGACAAGTTTATTTGATTTTTAGAAAGGGTGTTTTTATTTGATTAAGAAAGAAATTAACATTTTTGACTACGCGGGCGAAATTTTTAAAGCAATGCCGAAAGGAATTTTGCTGACAAGTGAAGCTGAAGATTGTATTAACGCAATGACTATCGGCTGGGGCAGTATCGGAATTGAATGGGGAACGCCAATTTTTACCGCGTATGTAAGAGATAGCCGCTTTACCGTTGAACTTTTGGAACGCACGGGCGAATTTACAATTTGCGTACCTTACGGCGGCAAGTACGAAAAAGAGGCGGCAAAAATTATTGGTATGTGCGGCAGTCAAAGCGGGCGTGAAGTGGACAAACTTGCTCGCGCAGGTGCACATTTGGTTGATGCCGAAATGATTCGTCCGCCGGCGATTAAAGAGTTGCCGCTTACGATTGAATGTCGCGTTGTCTTTGAACAAGTCCAGCCTATCAAAAATATTTCGTACCGCTTCAAAAAATTTTATCCTGAAGGCGTTGACGGCTCGCACGTCGGAGCGAATGAAACGCCGCACATTGCCTATTACGGCGAAATTTTAATGGCTTACATTTTGGAAGAATAATTTTTACTCAACTAATTCAAATTTAATTTCGGTTGTACCGAGTCCGTTAAAAATTTCTACGCCGCTTTCAATGTGTCCGAGTTGCACGCGCTCAAACTCTTCGCCGTTTTGCTTGTACAAAATTACAAAACTGCCGCGCGGCTTCCAGTAAACAATATCGCCAATTTCATAACGGTCATCACGAGTTGCAGCTTCAGCAAGCCCGCCCGCGCCGTAACGGTAACACATTTCGCGCCCGTAAAGATTTTCCATTTTTAAAGTTGTTGGAAGTTTTGACACGAAATCTTTAACGGTTGCATTGTCTTCCAAAGTTGCAAATAAAACCTTATCGCCGACAGTAATTTTTAATTTTGCGGCAGGTTCCGGCGATGTATTTTCAGTTGCATTTGCGCCGCCGCAACCCGTCAATGTCAAGCCGCCAATCAAAATTGCGAAAGTGATAATTTTTTTTAGTGTCGATTTCATTTTTATATTTCCCCTTTCAAAGCTAAAAATTTTAAAACTTCCTCGAAAGTTGCTGCCACGTTCGGATATGAAATTTTCGGTCTGTCAATCACGACAACCGGCAAATTTAAAATCTGCGCGGCGGCAATTTTTGTATCTGCGCCGCCAATTTGCCCGCTGTCTTTCGTCACTATAACTTCAGCTTGCGCGTGCTTAAACATTTCAATATTTAATTCGGTTGAGAAAGGACCTTGCACGGCGATAATTTGTTTTGGCGTCAAGCCCAAATTTTCACATTGCGCCAAAATTTCAGCCGTCGGTAACACTCGCGCAGTTATATTACAGTCTTTCAAAAGTTCAACGAAAATTTTTAAATTACGACTGCCGATGGTAAGAAAAATATTTTTGCCGAGTTCAGCCGCCTTGAGTGCCGCTTCTTCGTAGCTTGAAACGTGATATGCCCTCAAATGCGCTGTAAAGCCCGTAGCGCGTTCAAAACGAATGTAAGGTATATTTACCCTTGCGCAGGCGTCAAGAGCGTTTTTAGAGGCGTTTACGGCGTAAGGGTGGCTTGCGTCAACCAGTGCGGCAAAATTTCCAACTTTTAAAATTTCGGCAAGCTCGGCGGCGTCAAGTTTTTTGTCATTAATAAAAATTCCGGCGTATTGTTCCAAAAGTTTTTTGCCGTATTCGCTGACAACTGACGCCGTAACTTCAAAGCCGTTGCTTAACAAAAATTCGGCAAGTTTGCGCCCGTCTTCAGTTCCTGCCATTAAAAATATTTTCAACGTTTTACCAACTCCAAAAAAATTATCTGCGCTAAAAAAATCGATTCTGAGGCGTCTGACGTGCCCTACAAGGCGTGTTTAGCTCCTTTTTGGTAAATTTCCTTTGTAAAAATTAAAATTGCAAATATGGGCATTTACAGCCCTTAATAACCGCGAGGAGTTATCATAAAGCCCGCTTTTACGTACGTTTGAGAGTTGCCAATAAGTACCAGCGAAAACATATTTATTTCTTCATTGGTAAAATTTTCCAGCGTCGAAATAACTTTTCGTTCGTCAATTCGCCCTGCGTTCGTGACAATTCCAACGGGTGTATTTTTATTTTTATACCGCAGTAAAATTTGTTGCACTTCCAAAATATTTGTGACGCGCTTTTTACTTTTGGGATTGTACAGCGCAATTACAAAATCGCCCGC
The DNA here is from genome assembly GCA_937901445.1 of uncultured Selenomonadales bacterium. Lineage (GTDB taxonomy): Bacteria > Bacillota > Negativicutes > Selenomonadales > Selenomonadaceae > Quinella. The sequence goes on along the minus strand of CALDHY010000016.1, from coordinate 38,745 downwards.
CGCCGCGCATTCGACGCGCTTTTTTATCAGTTCCCAATCCGTCATTAAATCGCTTAAACTGATAACTGCGAAATCGTGCATTAAGGGCGCACCCAAAATTGCCGCCGCCGCGTTGACTGCTGAAACGCCCGCTACAACTTCAAATTTTGGTTGTTCACTTTCCGGCAGTTTCAAAATCATATCGATAATTAAGCCCGCCATTCCGTAAATTCCGGCGTCGCCGCTTGAAATAACTGCAACACTTTTACCGGCGCGGGATTCTTCAATCGCCATTTGACAGCGTGCAACTTCCTGCATCATTGCCGTACCAATAATTTTTTTGCCGCCGATAATTTCAGGAATTAATTTTATATAGATGTTGTAACCGGCGATAACTTCAGCAGTTTCAATAGCAAGCCGCGCTTTTGGCGTCATTTCTGAAATATTTCCGGGACCTAATCCCACTATTGTTATTTTTCCAATTTTCATAATTGACCTCTTGAGAAATTTTTTATATATTTTTACTGAAGGAGGAATTTTTATGACTGTTGACAGAAGAAAAGAAAAGGCAAAGAAAAAAAGAATTTCACGCGCTAATCAAGGAAAAATTATACCACAAAGAATCAACGCTAAAGGTAATCCGGTTGTAACTTTGACAAAGGACGGCAAGTCTGAAGTTTTTGAAGTCAAATATCTTGTGGCTCAAAATTTTGTACCGAATCCCGACAATAAACCGTTTGTCATTCATAAAAACGGCAATAAACAAGATAACCGCGCTGATAATCTTGAATGGTCTGACGTTGACGAAGATTAAATTTTTTGCCAAATTAAAGCAACTGTTACGCCGTCAAAACTTTTTTTGGTAAGGGCGAAGCGCGCTTTTTCCACGCAGCAAAGAGCCGCCGCCTCGCAAACATTCCCCACGCCGAGTGTAGCTTTCACAAATTCTGATTCTGAAAGTTTATATTCGGCAATTTTTTTTGCCAATTCTTCGACGCTGAAAAATTTTATTTCGACGCCCAAATTTTTTGCAAACTCAATCAAGCCGCTTTCATCACGTTTAATATCGACGCTTGCCAAAAGTTTTATTCTTTCAACCGGCTGATTAATCATTTCACAGGCTGAATTTACGGCGGCAGAAATTTTTTCTGTTGAAGTGCCGCGCTTGCAACCAATACCGGCAATTAATTTTTGCGGAATTAAATTCAGTGTAACATTACCCGCCGTCAAATAAACTGGTTCCTCGCGCAGGACTGCCGCATTTATCGCTTTTATTGCACTTTTCGGCGTTGGAATTAATCCCTGTTTTGCGGCGAAACTGTCAGCGGCGAATTTATTTTCAACGTCTGTTGCAGTTGTTATCACGGGATTTGCATTAATCGCAGTTGCAATTTTCAAAGTTAAATCATTGCCGCCGCCAACGTGTCCGCTTAACAAGCTGATAACATTTCGCCCGCGTTCGTCAATTACAATTACTGCAGGATCGCTAAGTTTGCTTACAATGTGCGGAGCGATTATTCTAACTGCAATTCCCGTCGCGCAGATAAAAATTAAACCGTCGAACTTTTCAAAAATATCTGCAACAAAATTTTTTAAGCTGTCAAAATCTCGTCCTTTATAAAAAATTTGTCCGCCAATTTGCGCGGATATTTTTTTTGCAAGTTCAAAACCTGCTGTCGTTAAACTTAAAATTGCTATTCTCATAATGGCTGAATTATAGCATTTTATTTTAGACAAAAAAAGAGACTCCAACCGAAGTTGGAGCCCAAGAAAGGAGTTAATTGTTTATGAACAACTTTTATCATACAGAGGCAGAACATTTTGTTTAAGGCGGTGGTTCCTTTGTCGATGAATTTGTTTCACCGTGCGCAAAATCTCTAACCTTCCATACAATCGAATTTCAAGTGGCTAAGCGGGTAGGGTAGTAAAGCCGGAACTGCCCGCTTATATTGCCGAAAATTTATGTCAAGGGATTAGTTTTTATATTCCCATTCGCCAGAATCTTTATTAACTGTATATTTAGTACCTTCGACATCGAATGTAACGCCGCTGGTCTTAGCATCTTTAACCGTCAACGTGCCGCCGTCATTGAGTTCAAACTTGACATCATTACCTACGAAGAGGTCATTGCCGAGAGCCTTGAGGTCATCGAGTTTGATATTTTCGAGTCTTACAATGTCATTTTCGTCTGCGCCTTCGATAACGTCGTCGCCATTATTCTTAGCATACCAGAACATATCTGCGCCGGAGCCGCCAATAAGTGTATCGTTACCGGAACCTGCGCCGCCCCACAGACTGCTACTGCCGTTACCGCCGGTAATTATATTGTCAGTATTGGCGTAACCAACGAGGGTTGCTTCACCTTCATAACCGGTTGCGTCAATAGCTTGAATATCGCCATAGAAGCTGAGTTGATCAGGATTATTGTAGTTGTAGTTGTTGAGGTTAATATTTGCACTGCTTGAAACAGAATTGTAATCACTAAGTGAAACAGTTGCGTTATCGCCTGCAACCCAGTAGAAGTCAGCGTCGCCGTCAAGTTTAACTTCGCCGTCATCAACTTTCATATTAACAGGATTATCAGTGTAATCGTTTTCAAACTTGAAGCTTTCGCCTGCCGCGCCTGCAACTGTCAACTTGCTGTCGCCGAATGTAAGTACAACATCTTCGCCTTCGACTGCAACAGTATCAAGAGCTGCACTGCCGGTACTAATTGTATCTGCGTCATCGCCTGTGCCGGTTGTAAGGTCTGTAATTAAGTCGTTGCCGCTGTTTGCAGTGAATACGAATGTATCTGCGCCGTCGCCGCCGGTAAGTGTATCATTGCCCGCGCCCGCTGTAATTACGTTTGCTTCTGCGTTACCGGTAATATTTGCGTTGCCGGTGTAGCCGGAAGCGTCAACATCTTTAACATCGCCGAAGAATCCGATAACGCCGTTATTGTCATTGAAATCAGCCTTGCTGAGGTCTAAGGTTACCGACGCTACAGTAAGATCACTTGTAAGAGCAACTGTTGCATCTGTACCTTCAACCCAGTAATAGTCAGCGTCGCCGTTAATTTCGGCTGTGCCGTCAGCAAATGCAATCGCTATAGGTGTAATTGTACCGTCAGAATCAACAGTGTATTCATTTTGAAGTTGAATTGTCTTGCCTGCTGCGTCTTCGATTGTTAAGCTGCCGTCGCCGGTCAAATCAAGTGTAACGTCGCCGGTGTCGCTGTCGATTGATACGCCTGTAACTGCTGCATTTGTAAGGTTAATAATGTCAGAAGTATCACTGTCTGTACCGAATTCAAAGTTTTGAATGACGTCATTTCCGTTATCAGCGGCAGTCCAGAACATATCTTTACCTTCGCCGCCAATCATTGTATCGTTGCCGGATCCTGCGCCGCCCCACAGGCTGGTTTCACCGTCGCCGCCGATAAGTACATTATCTTTGTCAGCATTACCAACGAGGGTTGCTTCGCCTTCATAACCGGTTGCATCAACTGTTGTAATATCGCCGAAGAATCCGAGATTATCTTGGTCATTGAAGTCTGCGTTATCCAAGTTGACGTTTGCAGAGGCTACAGTGAGATCGCTTGTAAGAGCAACTTCAGCATTGTCGCCTTCAACCCAGTAATAGTTGGCGTCGTTGTTAAGTTCAGCTGTACCGTCAGCAAATGCAATAGCTATAGGTGTAATTGTGCCGTCAGAATCTCTGGTGTATTGATTTTCAAGCTGTACAGTTTTACCTGCTGCGTCTTCGATTGTCAAAGTGCCGCCGTCAGTGAGATTAAGTGTAACGTCGCCGGTTGTACTGTCAACTTCTGCACCTGTAAGAGCAGCATTTGTAAGATTGATAACATCAGCATCGCTGTCCGCGCCGAATTCAAAGTTTTGAATGACATCGTCGCCGTTACCTGCTTGAGCCCAGAACATATCTTTGCCGGAGCCGCCGATCATTGTATCGTCAGTATTTCCTGCGCCGCCCCACAGGCTGGTTTCGCTGTCGCCGCCGATAAGTACATTATCAGTATCACTGCTGCCAACGAGGGTTGCTTCACCTTTATAACCGGTTGCATCAGCTGTTGTAATATCACCGAAGAAGCTGAGGTTATCTTGGTCGTTGAAGTCATGGTTACCGAGATTGATATTAACGCCGTCTTCAGTTGAGTAATCATCGCTGATTGAAACTGTAGCATCTTCACCGCCCAACCAGTAGAAGTTTGCATTTTCGTCAACTGCTATTGTATCGTCGCCGAATTCTGCGTAAACAGGTGTAACAGTGCCGTCAGAATCTTTAGTGTATTGGTTCTGGAGTTGTACAGCTTTTCCTGCAGCGTCTTCAAGAGTTAATGTGCCGTCGCCAATATCAAGTGTAACATCGCCTGTATCGCTGTCAACTTCAACGCCGCTAACTGCAAAGTCGCCTGCATTGATTAAGTCAGCCGGATCGTCGTCGCCTTCATAGAAGTTGAAGCCGGTAACTGTATCATCGCCCTTGCCTGCTGCAACTGTGGCTGTATCTGTATTGTCATCTGAAGTATTGAGTTCGATTAAGTTGTTGCCTTCGCCTGCGTCTACATAATCGCCTGCGCCTGCAAGTACTGTATCGGAGCCGGAGCCGCCCAACAATGTAGCTTCGTAACCGTCAGCTTTGCTTGAATCGTCATAGTTACCAAGCAAGAGAGCAGATGCGGAATCGTCGCTCATATCGAGTACGCCGCCTGCAGTATGGACGAATCCAACTTTGGTAGGTTCTTTGTTGGCGTCTTCATCGCTGGAGTACGGATAATCATTCTTATCATAGAAGTTAGCTTTGGTTGCGCCTTCAGCTGCTGTATCAGATTCTTCATCGCCGAATACAACTGTACCTTCACCCTTGATTGAAGCTGTGCCGTCGCCGAATGTCAAGGAGCCTTTGTCGATAGCTTTTGCAATATCGCCGAGTGCAGTTTGTACGCCTGTGCCTGCGTCGTAATCGTCATCATCATAACCGGCAAGAGTAATTGTAGCGTCATTGAGAGGTGTAACTTTGGTTGCGCCTTCGCCGTCGTTAGTGTCAACTGTTATATCAGATTTAGCAACAATATCATCTTGACCTTTACCTGCGTGTACAGTAACTTCAGCTTCAGTATCGCCAACAACAACGTTATCGCCTTTATCGCCGAGTGTAATATCTTTATTACCTTCTGCTTCATCAGGAACAACAACAACGTTATCGCCCTTATCGCTGGAAAGTGTTAAGTTTTGATCGCCTTCGCCTGCAAGATTGACTCTCTTTCTGCCTTCAGTTGATTCATAATCGCCATCTTCAGTAAGGGTGTATTCAGTTTCATCACCGGCAGGATCCCAAACGGTAGTAGCACTGTCAAATGAAGGATCTGTGGTAATTTGTTTTACAATTTCTTCTATACTGGAGTTGTCGTTGAGGTGGAAGTTGGAATCGTCATAAATACCAATTACGCCGTCATCGTCAACTTCGATAATATCGCCTGCTTCAGCTGCAACAACTGAAGTTTCGCCGTCTTCGTTGGTAATTTCGTAATTGCCGGCTTCACCGACTTTCAAGCTGGAATTATCGCCAAGACCGTTGACTGCTGCAACTAAGCTGGATTCGCTGGAAGGTGTAATGGTTACGCCGTCATCGTCGCCTGTTAATTCGTAGTCGTTGCCGTCAACACTCAAGCTTGAAGTTTCACCGCTTGCTGCGCCCGGCATAGAAACTGCAACGCCGTCAAGATCGCCGCTTACGCTGTCGCCGCTTTCAAGTCCGCTGATAGAATCAATACCATCTTCAGCACCTGCGATTGTTACAGGTTCTTCGTTACCGTCTGCTTTATCAATAGCAACTTCAGCACCGTTGACTGTAAGTGTATCGTCGCCTGTGAGTGCCAATTCGCCGTCAAGACCTGCAACTTCAGCAATTCCGTTGTCAGAATCAGTTGTAAAGGTTACGCCGTCATCATCATTGCTTACAGTAACTTCATCATCGCCGATTGTGAATACGCCTTCGCCTTCAGTTTCAAGTTCAGTACCTGTAGGAACGCTGCTTACTGTTGCGCCGTCACTAAGTCCTTCAACTGTAGCTGCTGCAACGTTACCATCTGAATCTGTATCAAATGCTACTGTGTAACCGTCTTCATCATCAATAGCAAATTCTGCACCGTTAATTGTTACGTCGTCGCCGGTAACTCCAACAGTTGCACTTTCAGGCAAGCCGTCAATTTCAGTATCGAGTCCTGCAACGCCGGTAATAGAGCCGTCACTGCCGGTTGAAAGTGTAACTTCATCATCTGCGCCGAGTGTTACAGGAACATCATTTACATAGAAGTTTTCGCCTGTGCCGGTAAATCCGAGATCGCCTTGCAAGCCGCCAATGCCTGTTACGCTTCCGTCACTGTCGAGAGCAAATGCTACGCCGTCTTCATCGCCGCTGACTGTGAAGGTTTCATCGCCAACTGTTAATACGCCTTCGCCTTCAGTTTCGATTAATGCCGCGCCGCCTGCACTGGGAACTGAAACATCAGAGCCGTTGACTTCCGCAATTTCAACTACGCTTGCCGGTATGCTTTCTTCTTCATTGCCGGTAGTGGCTACAACAGCAACGTTACTGTCTTCGTCGCCTTGTACTTGTACAGGGTTACCATTAACATTAATTTCATCTTCAAAGTTGCCGGAAACTGTGCCGTCTAAGCCGTCAATCGCTGAAACAACGCTATCATCAACTGTGAATGTTACTTCATCATCGCCTGTTACATCGTAAGCCGCGCCGTTAATTGTAACTTCGCCTGCTTCGTCGGTTGTAACGTCAGCATCGCCGCTTACTTCAACTGCTGTATCACTGCCAATACCTGAAACTGTGTCGATACCGTCGCCGCCGGAAACAATGCTGTAATCTTCGTCGCCGTCAACTTTAACTGTTTCATCGCCGATTGTGTAGCTGCCGTCGTCATTCGGTGTAACTTCAACTGTTGTATCAGAATCTGTAGGAATAATTGTAGCATCGTCAACTTTAACAGGAGCTTCGCTGATTCCGTAAGATACGGTAGTTTCGCTTGTATCTGAATCAGTAGTTTCATTTATAGCAACAACAGCCGCGTCGGAGCTTGCGCCTGCAAGTGTATCGTCGCCGTAAGTTACAGCTTCGCCTTCTTCGAGGTCGCCAATTTCAGTAAGTGTGCCGTCATCAACAGTAAGTTTAACGCCGTCGCCTTCATTGCTTACGCCAATTTCTTTAACGTTGTCAGGATCGCCGTTAATATCGCCAACTTTAGTATCGGAGGTTGCAATTACTGTACCGTCTTTCAACGCTGTATCGCTTGAATCAGTACCTACAGTGAATGTATCGCTGTCTGCCGGTGTGTATTCGTCGCCGTTGATTGTTACAGGGCTATATTCGCCGGTATCAGAATCAGCAGTAGGAGCTACTTCAACATCAGCCGCAAAGTCAGTTGTAATTTCTTCAATACCTTCAACGCCGGTTGCGTCAACAGTTACAGGTTCAGAAGCCGCATCGCCTTTTTCAATATTGTATACGCCGTCTTCAGTTTCTGTAGCAGTAGCAACGACTTCATCAGGATTGTAAGTTTCGCCTGTGCCGTAAATGGTGTTGCCGTCAGCAAGTTCAATTTCGCTCGGATCGTCAACTTGTACGTAATTGTATTCAGTAACGTTTTCATCACTTGCAAGATCAAGAATGTTGGTTGATTCGCTTGCGCCTTTGTAAATCTTGGTTACGCCGCTAGGATCAGCTACTGAAAGTTCGCCGTCGTTCATTGTGTAGGTGTAATCGCCGTAAGTTACAACGCCGCCGACTGAAAGTGCAGTAATGCTTGTAGGTGTGCCTTCTTCGTCAAGTACAACAGCAAGTTGATCAGCATCGCCGTTTACAACAATATCGCCGCCTGCTGCAGGTGTGAAGGTGTAGCTGTCGCCTGTCAAGTTGATAGCATCTGCAGTAAATTCAACAGCAACTGTGGATTCTGATTCATTTGCAACAACTGAAACGTTTTCAATAATGTTAAGAGTGAAGCCTTCCTCAACTGATACGCTGCCGGAGGTAGGAATGCTTGAAATTTCTGCAACTGCATTATCAGAATCAAGAGCAACAAGTGTAATTTCGTCGTTGCTGACTTGTACTGCCGCGCCGGTAAGTTCGATTGCGTAAGTTGTATTGCTGTTAGGTCTTACAACTGTTACAGGAGTATCTTTGGATTCAATAACAATGATTGTAGCGGATGAAGGTGTATAACCGGAGCTCAAGTTTACAGTGCCGTTTTCATAAGTGCCAAATTCTGCTGAAGAAATTTCAGTTTCAGTATCTGCAACTTTAGTATCTGAATCAATAGCGTAAACTTTCATTGCGCCGCCTTCGATAACTGCGTAATAGTAAGGTTCGCCGTTTACAGGTATAGCACCATTTTCTTCAGCAACAAATTCTTGTTCGCTTTCAGCATCAACTGTGAAAGGATCGCTGCCGTTAATTGAAACGTCAACAGGATTTTCGCTCTTGTTTTCAATATCAACTTTAACGTCTTCATCAACGCCGTCAATGCTTGCAACTCCGCCGTTCGAGTCGGTAGTGATTGTAGCAGGTTCTTCGCCGTCTTCAGAATCGATTGTTACAGATTGAGTATCGTTGCCGTCGGTGTCTTGGAAGTTGATTGTTTGCGGTGTATCACTTTCTTCAGTTTCAACAGTTACAGGGGTATTAGATTGAATTGTTGCGCCGTCATCAACACCGCTTACAGTTACATTGCCGTCTTCATCTTTTGTAACAGTTGCGCCGTCGCCGTCAGTAACTGAAACAGTTTGAGCATTGCCTTCTTCGTCTTCACCAACAGTAACTTCTGCGCCGTCGTCAAGAGCGATTGTGCCGTTTTCAAGAGTTGCTTTGCTTGCGCCTTCAACTGTGGTAGGTGTAGTTTCGCCGGTATCCGGATCTTCAGTTGCAGGAGTTACAGTAAAGCCATCTTCAGCTTCAGAAACTTTGAATGTATCGTCGCCGCTTGTAACTTCAGTTTCGCCGTTAGCAAAGTCTTCATCAAATGCAACTTCGCCGCCTGCGTCGGTTACGTCAACTGATTTAACAGCTTCCGGATCTTCGCCCGCTTCGAGTGTGCCTGCTTCGCCTTCTTCTTCAGATGCAGTGTAAGTAGCCGCAATCTTAGCATCGGAGCCTTTGCCGGATTCAAACGGTGAAATGTAAACTGTATTTGCGGTATCAGAGGTAATTTCAACCGCGCCATCTTCAGTAAGAATTACAGCATCTTCCCAATTTGCATCAGCCAACAAATCGTATTCGTCCGGGTTAGCAGTAAGGTCGCGCAGAATTTGGTTGTTATTCTTGAGCAAGCCGACTGCAGTCATTTCATAAGTATCTTCGCCAATGGTGAATTTTTCGCTGTTGCCGTCAGTGTCGCTGTAGTGAATATCTTCAACCTTTTGAGCTACGCCTTCATTTGCATTAACATCAATTTCAGTACCAATAGCAGTGATTGTTTCTTCGCCAACAGTTACAGTGTCAGTATCAGTTGTTTCTTCAGTATTAGCAGCGTCAGAATTGAGGTGGACAACGCCGGTATAAAGTGTTGCAGTATCATCAGTTGCAGCGATTGTCAAAGCGTTATCAGCAGTTGAATCAAATACTACGCCGTTAATTGTTGCATCGCCTGTGGTTACAACTTGAACTTCAAACTTAGCGTCAACATTTGCAATACCGTCAATAAGGTTGATAGTTGCAAATCCTACGCTTGAAGAATCAACAGGAGTTACAGTGTACTTGCCGTTAGCATCTGCAGTAACTGTAGCAAGTTTAGTTTCATTGTTAGCGTCGAATACAACTGCAGTTTCATTTTCTTCAAGTTCAATAAGTGTAACAGCGTCGTTTGCAACGTTAATAACTTTCTGCCATGTATTGTCAGCAGTTACATTGTAAACAGCGTCATCGCCTGCGAGATCAATGAATGTATTGTCAGTTGTATTGAATAAGCCGCTTGCAACTTTCTTGTAGGTGTTATCGCCGATTGTGAATGTTTCAGCAGAATCAATATCGCCAATTTGAGTTGCAATGCCGTCAGCAACAGTAGCAGTTACAGAGCCGCTTGTAGCAGTTACAACGTCGCCTTCAGTAGCGGTTACAGATGCTGTGCCGTCGGTTGCCAAAGTTACAGTGCCGGCAAACAAGGTTGAAGAACCTGCAGTTGCATCTATTGTCAAGCTTTCGCCGGCAGAAACGTAATCGACAGTATTAACTTTTACAGTTTCAGTAGTTGCAGGAGTTGTAACGGTTGCTGCAAAGTTGGTTGTCAAGCCTGTAAATTCTTCATAGCCGCTTGCGTCAACAGTTACGCTTTCAAGTTCAGCAAGTGCAGTATCAGAAGTAATGACGAAACTACCTGCCTCTGCGCCTTTAAGAGCCTGTGCAACAACTTTTTCAGGATTGTAAGTTTCTTCAGTGCCGAAGATAATTGCAATGTCATTTTCATCGGCTTTTGCCATACCGTCTGCAAGGTTGATTGTGTCGTTGGAAATTTGGACATACGCGGCGGAATAATCAGTAGGTCTTTCAGCAAGAATGTTGGTTGATTCATCTGCATCTGCAAATACTTTTTCGCCGTCTGAAGTCTTAATTACGAGTTCATCAGCGATCATTGTGTAAGTTGCGCCGTTGAATGTTACAGCAACGCCGTCTTCGAGATCGCTAATTTCAGTAACTGCGCCTTCAGCAACAACTACTGTTAAGCCGTCTTCGTCGTTTTCAAATGTAATTTCGCCGTCAGGAGTATTTGTGGTTGCGTCAATCTTGAGTGAGCCGTCATTGAGTGTCAATGTTGCAGTTGTAGCACTGGTTGTTACGTTAGCAGTTGCCAAAACTGTAATATCATCATTGTTGAGGGTGTAGATTGTTTCAGCAGTAGCAACGAATGTAAATGTGCCGTAACCTTCAACACTCATGCCCGCGCCATCAAATGAAGATTCTGCAAAGTCAACTGTACCATCTGCGCTTGCGCCTGCAGTAATTGTAAGTTCGCCCGCAGTCAATTTCATTTCAGCAGGAATTGTGATAGTTCCGGTTGTAGGAGTTGCAGTAGCTGTAGCAACAGTGCCATCAACGCTTACAACTGCCAATTCTTGACCGTCAATAACTTGTACGCCGAGTTTATCGCCTGCATTTGTTAAGCCGGAAACATAAATTGTACCGTCTTTTTCGAGTGAAATTGCAGTGTCTCCGCCGACGTTTGCAATTACAATGATATTGCCGTTTGTTTCTGAAGGAACGAGAGCCGCATTGGCAATGCTTACTGTGTTACCTGCAACTGTGAAGTAAGTTGCTGCTGTATCAGAATCAAGAGCTTCAGCTGCAATTTCTTTAGTATCAGGATCGATTGAGTAAACTGTAAGTCCTGTGCTGCTGTATTCAACATAGAATGAAGTACCGCTCATTAAATCTACAGCGTCGTCGCCGTCATTTGTACCTGTACCGACAACTTTATAATTTCCATCATCTGTAAGTGTAGGTTCAAAGTTGCTTTCGTTGACAGTTACGCCGGTTGCACTGGTAATTGTAAGGAGAGCGTTCTTGTCGAGTCCTTTAACTGAAGTAACAACGCCTTCATCATTAGTTACAAGAGAAATACCGTCGTTAGCATCGCCAACAAATTCAAATTCTTGTTCACCAACAGTATATTTTGCATCAGCTTTGCCAAGATTTGCAGTTGTAATAGTAGCTGCGCCGTCAATGTCAATGGTTGCGCCGTTTGCAGAAACTTCACTTACAGTAACTGCGCCGCTCGCAAGTTCGATTGTGTAGCCGTCAGTTACAGAATTTACAGTAGTATCGCTTGCAGTTACAGCAACATCTTCAGCAACTGCGATCTTGCCGGCTGTAAGAGTAATAGCTTCTGCGCCGTCAACGGTTGCAACATCGCCTGTAGCGTCAACTTTGAAGCTGTCAGCACCTTCAACGGTAATTGCCGCGCCGGTTGCAGTTGCAGCATTTACAGCATCGAACGCGCTAAATTCTACAACAACGCCATCAACAGTGATTGTGCCGAATTCTGCCGCGTCGGTTGCATTTTCAGTGGAAATTGTGTAGCCGTCGCCGCTCTTTGTCAAAGTGCCGTAAATTGTGGTAGGAGCAGTTAAGCTGTCAACAACCCAAGCCTCGCCGTCTTCTTCCAAAGTACCGGCTGCGATTGTGAGGTTGCCGTCAGTTGCTACGATAATAGCAGTCCAATTTTCCTCTGCCAAAATGTCGGATACTGCAAGGGCTTCATCTTCAATAGCCGCGCCTGTCAACAATTCGCCGTCTTTAACTAATCCAACTTCAGTTACAGTGTAAGTTACGGCGTCAGAGCCTTCTTCAGTGATTGAGAATGTTTCACCGACATTGTCAAGACCGCCAATTTCTTCAGCTGCGCCTTCAGCAAATGTTACAGTGATATTTTCGCTGCCGCCTGTGAAAATAGTTGCATCTTCAGAGCCAATAGCAGTTTCAGCGTTTGCAAGTGCAACAGTGCCGCTTACAACTGCTGTATCGCCTGTTTCGCCCGCTGTGTAGAGTGCAAGTTCTTCGCCTGCATTAGCATAAGCTTTGCCGTTGACTGAAATATTTTCATTTTCGGTTGTAACGGTTGCTGCAAAGTCAGTTGTCAAAGTTTCAGCCGCGCCTGCAATAAGTGTAATATCGCCAACATCAACTGCTGTACCGTTTTCAACAACTGCTGTTAATGCGTAGCTGTTTTCGCCGGTGCCTGCTGCAAAGTTAATAATGTGTTCGCCTTGATATTCTTCGTCATTGCCGCAGTAAACGATTGAAATTGTGTTAGCACTGCCGAGCAATTCTGCCGCCGCGTCAACGTCAAGACCTTCATCAGTAATTTGCAAGTAAGCAATATCGCCGGTGTCAGCAAGTGTCAACAAATCGGTTGATTCAGTATTGCCGGAGAAGTATTGAAGAGTGCCGCTGCCGTCGTCTACAGTGATAACGCCGCTTTCAAAGAAGTGGTAAGTCTTGCCCATGTAGGTAACTTCTTCGCCGTCGGACGCTAAGCCGGTAATGCTGGAAACTGTGCCGTTGGTAACAGTTACAAGTACAATCGTGCCTTCTCCAACAATTTCAAGAGTTTCACCGTCTTGAGTGAGGAGATTTTCAGAAACTGTAACCGAGCCGTTGAGTAAGGAAACTTCATCAGCTTCAACCGCAATTTCTAATGCTGAATTATTTGCAGTGTAGATTGTGCCGTTTACATTGTATTCAACAGAGCTGCTTGCAGTCTTAACGGTTGCGGTAATTCCTTCAGTTGTCAAAGTTGCCGCTTCATCGTTGAGTTGAATTGCTGTAATTTCTGCGCCGTTGTCAGCGTCAGCAATTACAGTGTATTCGTTATTTTCGCCTTCAACTGTGCCGTAAACTGCAGTAGGAGCTGTTCTGCTGTCAACAATCTTTGCAAAGGTTTCATCCATTGGAATACCTTCAGTAAGATCAAGTGTACCGTCAGAATCAACTGCAACCATATAAGCCCAAGCTTCAGTTTCAGGATCCAAATCAGTTTCAACTTCCAAAGTTTCTGCGCCTGCAACTTCAGTATTAATGTAACCAAGACTAATCAAGCCTGCGTCAGCCATTGTGTAAGTTACGGTTAAATCAGAGCCTTCATCGTCCGGACCGGTAAGAGTGAAGGATTCGCCGCTTTCAATAGCACCGATAGTGGTTGCTAAGCCGTTTTCAAATGTAACGTTAACTGTAGAATCAGCACCTGCCGCAAATACAACGTTATCTTCATCTTCAGAACCAACTGCAGTATCGGTGCCGGTAAGTTCAACAGTACCACTTACAACTTTAGCATCGCCGGTTTCACCAGCTGTAGCAAGTTCAAGAGTTTCGCCGTCGTTAGCGTTGGTGTATTCTTTGCCGTTGACTGAAATATTTCCGCCGTCGGTTGTAACGTTAGCCGCAAAGTCGGTTGTCAAAGTTTCAGCCGCGCCTGCAACGATTGTAATATCTCCAACTTCAGTATCGCTTGCAAGTTTGGTTAAAGCATAGCCTTCAGTTGCCGCCGCAAAGTTAATAATATGTTCGCCTGCGTATTCGTCATCTGTGCCGCAGTAAACAGTTGTAATAGTATCTTCACTTTCAAGCAATGCTATAGCCGCGTCAACATCAAGTCCGTCTGCGCCAATCGCCAAGTAAGCAACATCGCCGGTTTCAGCAAGATCAAGCAAGTTAGCAGTTTCGTCTTGACCGGAGAAGTATTGCGGAGTTTCACCGTCAGCCGCCTTAGAAATAACGCCGCTTGCAAAGAAGTTGTAAGTGAATCCGTTGTAAGTTACAGTTTCATCAGTGCCCAAGCCGGTAATGCTTGTAACTGTACCTTCGGAAGCGGTAACTTGAACAACAGAGCCTTCAGTAATTTCAACAGTCAATTCATCGGTTGTTGTAAGATCTTCTGAAGCGTCAACAGTACCTTGATAGAATGTAGGTGCATCATCAGCAACTTTGATTGTCAATTCAGAATCATGTGCAGTGTATGAAATTTCGCCGATTGTGTAAGTATCTGAACCGCTTGCAGTTGTAACATCAGCAGTGATACCTTCAGTTGTCAAAGTTGTACCAGTTGCGCCGAGTTGAATTTCAACAATTTCTTCGCCGTTGTCAGCATCAGCAGTTACAGTGTATTCGTTGTCTGCTTCACTGGAAACTGTACCGAGAACTTTAGTAGGAGCTTCAACGTCGTCAACAATGGTTACACTTTCAGCTTCAATTCCGTTAGTAAGATCGAGAACGCCTTCAGGAGCTTCAACCATCAATGACCAGCCGTCAGCAGTAAGATCAAGTACATCAAGTGAAACGCTTGTTTCGCCTGCAAGTGCAGTATAAATGTTGCCGTCACTGATTAAGCCTGCTTCAGCCATTGTGAAGGTATTTTCGCCGTATGTGAAGGAATCGCCAACGTCAACGCCGTTAATTGAAACTGTGCCGCTTTCAACAGCAACTGTAATTCTTTGATCTTCAGATTCTGCCGCAATAGCCGCAACTGCGATTGTGCCACTTTCAACTGCAACGCTGCCATCTGCAACGAGTGCAACTTCGCCGCCTGTCAAAATTGAGCCGTCGGAGGTAACTTGAACGTTTACTTCATCAGAAACTGTGGTATAAGGTGCTTCGTTAATTGTGTAAGTAGTTTCTGCGTCGTCCAATTTGTTAAGTACGAATACAGTATCAACAGGAGCATCGGCAGCTGTCATATCTTCGCCGGACAAGCCAATTTCAGTGCCTTCAAATTCAACAGTGCCTGTAGCTTCACTTGAAGTCTTAATCTGGAAGTCTCCGGCAACTTTCAAGGTCTTACCTTCAGCAAGTTCAACTTCTGCAATGTCGATTGTGGAAGCTTCGGAAACATCGCTGATATTTTCGCCGTCGATTGCAACAAGTTTTAAAGTATCGGGATCTTCGATACGAACGGCTGTAGTTTCATTTGAAGATTGAGCAAGTGCCGCAATGTAAATGGTTGCGCCGCTTTCACTGCGTACTTCAACAGCATCTGAAGTAAGATTTTGAACGATAATGATATTGCTGCTTGAAGGAACAATAGTTGTCGGAAGAATAATTGCGCCGTCTTCAAGTGTAATGTTTTCGCCGGGTTCGCCTGTGCCGCCGATTGTGGAGCCGTCAGTTTCGTTGAATACGAGTCCGTCGCTTGTAACTGTGATTAAGAATGATTGACCTGAAAGAACTTTTCTTGCGTCGTCTTGGTCTTCAGTATAACCAACAACTTTGAAGTCTTCAGTTTCTTCAAATTCATGAGTATTGATTGTAAGTTTTTCAACAGGTGAATCGCCAACTTCAATTTCAATGGTAGCATCGAGATCAAGACCGGTAATTTCTACAACGTGACCTGTTGCGTCAACTTCAAATACAACGCCGTCTGCAACGTCTTTAGCGATAGTGAATGCTTGACCGTCTGCAAATTCATAACGTGTGGAAGCACCTGCAAGATCGCCGGTTTCAGCGGTGGAGCCTGCCGCGCCTGTCAAAGTTACGGTTGCTGCAGTTGTAAGACCTGTAAGTTTGACAGTATCGCCGCTGCGTTCGATTGTATATCCTGCGTCAGGTGTAGCACTTACATTAATTTCAGAAGTTCCGTCGGTAGAAACAGTTTGATTTGCAGTTACGCCGGTAAGAGTGCCGCTAAGGAGTGTAATACCTGCCGCGCTAACAACAGTACCGTCAACAGTGAAGCTGTCGCCTTCGGTAACTTTGAAGGTTGTATCGCCGCTTGTAATTTCGGTTGTATCGTTAGCAAAGCCGTTGAATGTAACTTCGAGACCATCAGCAACGCTTACAGTTGCAGGAGCTTCAGTATCAGCTGTAAGAGTCTTTGTATCTGCCGCGTAAGTTGCAACAAGAGCAGTCTTAGCATTGTTAATGTAAACGCCGTCTGCAGTTTCAGCTGTAAGTTCGATAGCTGAAGGATCAGCAAGAATTGTAGCAGCAGTTGTCCAAGTTGTGGAAATTGGGTAAGTATCTTGTTCAGAGGAACCGTCGAGGTATTGGTTGTCGTTCTTAATCAAGCCGACGCCCGCTCTTTCAATGGTGTCATCGTTGACTTTGAAGACTTCATCTTTATCAATACCGCTAATTTCAGTAGCCGCGCCGCTTTCAGCAGTTGCATAAACTTCACCGGTTGTAACTGTGAGTGTATCTTCACCGACAACGACGCTTGCATTTGTAGAATCGAGAACAACTGTACCGTCATAAAGTGTAGCAGAATTATCAGCCGCTGCAATTTGAATTGAGCCGTCATTGAGCGCGTTGAATTTTACAGTATTGACAGTGTAAGTCTTGTTGGCGGTTGTATCGTCACCGGTAGTAGTAATAACAGTAGCGTTAATTGTGCCGGTTGTAATTCCGGTTGCCGCCGCGTCAAGAGTGATTGTGTCAACGAGTTCATCAGCAGTAGTTCCAACATTGTTGAATGTATATGCACCGTCTGTAAGTGCCAAATCTGCAACTTTAACTGTGCTGTCAGCATTTACAACAATACCTGTAATGCCGGTTAATGTAAGTTCACTATTTGCAGTAACTGTAATGACAGATTCAGTATTAATATCAGCAGCGAGGTTGAGTGAGGTTGTCTGTCCTACAACGTGTACCGCAGTTTCAGTGCCGACAGTCTGGAAGAGACCGGTTTCACTATTCTTATAATCGTATGCAGTATCTCCAACAGTGAAGGATTCGCCGTCTTCAATGCCTTCAACGAGTGTAGCAACGCCTTCAGCAACAGTTACCATAAATGTAGCGTCTGTGCTTGTAGCAGTTACAGCGGCTGCATCTGTGGCGGAAGGCTGTACACTTGCAGTATCAGTGCCTTGAGTGAGCAATACAGTACCTGTTGTCAATGTTGAAGCGTCAGCAGTTGCAGCAACAGTCAAGCTTGCGCCGGTGGATTGATAGCTTGCGTCATTAACTTTTACAGCTGTGGTTACTGCAGGAGTTGTAACGGTTGCCGCAAAGTCAGTTGTTACGTTGGTAATTGTAGCTTCAGTTGCAGTTACGGCAACATCGCCGGTAATAGCAGTTGTTAATGTAGTTGCGCTTGCGAGGTTGTATTCGCCTTCAGCAGTGGCAGTCAAAGTAGCAACTAAAGTATCTGAATTGTAACCATCGCCAACGCCGTAAATTACGGAGCCGCCGTCAGTCAATTCGGCAATGCCTGTTGTAAGATTAATTGTGTTGCCGTTTTCGACAGGTACATAAATTCTCGGACTTGTTCCGGGTTCAAGAATGTTGGTAGCTTCAACAATACCGCTGTAAACTTTATTTCCAACAGTGAGATCGCCGTTGACGATAGAATATGTTGTGCCGTTGTATGTAACAGTTATTGTTGCATCACTTTCAACATCGCTGATTGAAGTAACTGTGCCGTCAGAACCAACTTCAACTTTAATACCGTCAGCATCGCCTGTTACAGTAACTGCGCCATCAGCTTTGGTGGTTACTGAATCTGTAACAATGAGAGTACCGCTGTTAAGAGTTACAGCCGGATCAGTTGTAGCTACAGTAACATCAGCAGTTGCAAAAGCGGTAATATCGCTGCCGTTGACATTGTAAACAGTATTTGCATTTTCTGCGGTGAGTTGGAGGTTGCCTGCGCCGGTAACAGTTACATTGTCTTTATTATCACTGCTAAGAACTACTACGCCTGCGCCGTCGCTGTCAGCCGTGAATGAAATTGTGCTTGCTGCTGAAGTTGCAAATTCGAGACCGTCAACAGTCAAAGTCATATTTGCAGGAACGCCGACCGTGCCGCTTGTAGGTGTGGTTGCAACAACCGCGCCTGTATCAGTAGCTACAGTTGCAATTTCATTTGCGCTTACGAGTTGCAAGGTTGCGCCGCCGGAAAGTGCGCTTGCAAATGTTGTAGTTGCAGCAACGCTTGTATCAGTACCGCCTTTAGTAACTGCAAGAGCATTGGAGCTGCTGTTTTGGATAACGATAATGTTGTTTTCTGAAGGCATCCAAGCATTATTAACAATTCTCAATTCGCCGTTTACAACTGCAACGTATCTGCCGACTTGAGTTGCTTTTGTAATTGGATTATCAGATTCAATAACGCCATTGGTAATTCTGTAAAGTGTAATTGCGCTGCCGTCATAACTTACAACATATGAATCACCTTTAAGCAATGCAACTGCATCTTCGCCGTTTTCACTGCCAATACCGACAACAGTTACTTTGCCGTCCTCGACAGTGTAATCGGTATAGCCGGTTTCATTGATAGCAATGCTTGCAGTGGTAATACCGCTAATTTCAAGAGTTGCATCGAGATCCAGACCTTTAACAGCAGTAACCGCGCCGTTTGTAATTTCAAAGGTAATTCCGTCTTCGATATCGCCTGCAACCGTAAATGTAACGCCGCCAATGGTATAAGTCTTGGTTTCGTTATTCAACGCACTGGTTGTTACATAAGCGGTACCGGAAGCAACAGTAACAGTTGAAGCATCAAAGCCCGTAACATTTGCAACATTATTGACAATAGAAACATTGTAGCCGTCGCTGTCGCCGCTAATAGGATTGATGGTTGCACCTGCAGCAGTAACAGTGATACTTTCAGTTGAAGGAATTGCAATTTCGCCGGAAGTGAGAGTTACAGCAGTAGTTCCGGTAATTGAAGGAACTTCGCCTGTAGCGTCAACAGTGAATGTACTTCCAACAGTAAAGGTTGCAGAAACAGCTTCAGCATCATCAGTAGCAACTGTGGTTGCAGTGATAGGCGCATTTAAAGTGCTGGCTGTAGTAAGTGCAACGCCTGTAAGAGTTACAGATTGAAGAGTTACAGATTGAAGAGTTACGCCGGTATTGGCAATAGTATAAGTGCCACCCTCTGTATCTTGTGTCAATGTACCGTAAATAATGGTAGGAGCTTGCAAGTTATTTACGATTGTCAAGTTTTCGTAATTGTAAGCGTCAACTGTGCTGTCAATGGACAACGCGCCGTTTTCGGCAACAATGAGTTTATTCCAGTTAGAATCAGTTTCAAGTTGAGTCTTGGAGAATGAAGTATTGGTTGCAGATGTAGCTGTAGCCCAAATGTAGTAACTTGCTTCTGTATCTGCAGTTGCCGCAACTTCTTTAATCAAGCCGGCTTCAGCCATTGTGTAAGTTGTATCGTTGAGAGTAAAGCTTTCGCCGGTTTCAATATCAGCAACGTTGATAATTCTGCCGTTACTTGCTTGTGCTTGTACGCCGTCAGTATTATCTGTACCTGCAGTGTAGCTGAGAGTATCGCCGTTTGTGGAAGTTACAGCGGTTGCATTGACAACAACTGTACCGGATTGAAGTTGAGGATCAGCGGTGCTGTCTGCAGTAACAAATGTAGCGTCAGCAACAATATCATAAGTCTTTTCATTGATTGTGTAAGCGTAAGGATTAGTTTCATCAGTTGAAGCAGTGGCAACAAATGTTGTAGCGGCAGGAGCTCCGGCAACTGTAACTTCATCGCCTGTAAGAGTGATTGTATTTGAAGCAAATGTAACTTCAGCTTCTTCATCAGCAGAAGTGATTGTGTAGCCTGTAGCAAGAGTAAGAGTGCTGTTTTCATAAATTGAAACAGTTCCGGCAAGAGTTGCAACAGTGCTTGCAGTTGCATCTGCCAATTCATCACCGGTGGTTGTAACGAGTTTCAATGTTCCTTCGTCAACAATTTGTACACCGACATAAGCAGTTGTAGCAGCCCAACCTGAAACATATTCTGCGCCGTTTTCATTGACTACAGCAACAGGAGAAGTTGTGTTATTTTCAAGAACAACCGTGAAGTCTGAAGAAGGTTTAATTGCTTCATTCAATGTGATAACGCCGGAAGTGTAGGACGCAATGAATGTTTCAGTATTTGTAACGTCACTATTATATAAAATATCGCCATTATCTTCGATAGGATGAATTGCAAGTCCGCTGCTTGTAATTGAAATTAAGATCGCGTTGCCGTCATAAACAATAGCCGCGTTGTTGCCTTCTTGCGTACCAACAACAGTATGACCGTTGAGTTGTTCAGCCGTGAATGCTTCTGTATTGTTATTGAAGGTAATATCTGTAGCAGTGGTAACGTCGATAGTTGCCTTTGCATCGAGTCCGCTAATTGCAGTTACAAGACCGTCTGCATCAACAGTGAATTTTACGCCTTCAGTATCGCCGCTAATTACGAATGTTTGAGCAGAGCCGAACTTGTAAGTTACAGCTGCAGCAGTTGTATCGTCTGTAGTTTGAGCTGTGGAGCCGCCCAATCCTGTCAAAGTAACGGTTGCTGTGCCGCTTGCATCGAGTGCAATATTTGTTAATTCAACAGTACTTGCAGATGAATCATAAGCAATAGTATAAGCAACATTAGCAGAATCAACTTGAACTTTACCTGCATCACCGGCAGAAATTGTTTGAGACTGTCCGACTTGAGCAAGTGAACCGCTTGTAAGAGTAATGTCGGTTGCGCCGGTTACAACGTTATCGGTAACTGTGAATGCTTCAACTGAAGTTACATCGAATGTTGCACCGCCTGCAGTTACAGCAACACCTGTAAATCCACCCGCTGCAAAGGTTACAGCCGTGCTGTCTGAAATTGTAACAGATGCAGTGTCAGTTGAATTTGCGCCTGCAGTGAGGTTGCCCGCGCCGTCATAAGTTGCATAAATCTTGGAAGCAGTTGAGTCTACAGCGTCAACATAGGTAATGGCAGTTGTTTCTGAATTAATTTCAATAGCGGCTGCAGAAATTGCACTTGTGCTTGCAAGAGCTTCGGCAGTTGTACTTGAAGTGTCGCTTGCAGTGCCGACTACAAGAGCGTTGCCGTTTGCAATAATACCAATACCGCTTGCAACATAAGTATCAGTTCCAACTTTGAAGGATTCGCCGTCGCTGCTTTCAATGCCATCGATTGAAATAAAGTTGCCTTGTGTTACAGTTACAGCGAAGTCGCCGCTTACTGAAGAAATAGCAGTTTCAGTTGTAGCTGAAGGTGTAACTTCTTTATTGGTAGCGTCAGAGTCTCCAACGATAGTAACAGTGCCATCAAATAAGCTTGTGTCATTGGCAACACCGGCGGTTGCAATTTCAACTTTTCCGGCTTTTGTAACAACATAATCATCATCGTTGACATTTACAACGTCGCCATCAGCTGTAACTGTAGCTGCAACCGTTGTTGTAAATCCGGTTGTAACTTTTGCGGCTGCGTCGATTGTAATTGAAGAAATAGCGGTAACTGCAGTATCACCATATTTCTGAATATCATATGTTGTAAGAACGGGCGGAGTAGCTGTAGTGTCGCCGTCAGTACGTGTAATAGTTGCAACTTGGCTTGAGCCGTCGCTTGAAAGTACAGCAATATTTGTATCAGTATCTGTAGCAGTTGCAATTTCAAGAACGTCAGCAGAGGTAAGTTGTTTGATTGTAGCCCAAACGTCAGCATCGCCTGCAGTAACATTAAATTCAGTTAATGATGCAGAATCTTTCAAGATATATTGTTTGTTGTTTGAATCAGTCCAGATAATTCCTGCAGTTGTCTTTTCGTATGTGCCGTCAGCGTCAGTGCCGGTTACTACAACTTTTTCGCCGTCTTCGAGATCAGAAATTGTACTTACAACGCCATCAGTAACTTTGACGCTTACGCCATCAGTATTATCTGTGCCTGCAGTGTAAGCTACAGTTTGTCCGCCGGTCTGTGTACCTGAAGCATCTGTAATTGTTGTAGTTGTCAAAGTGCCGGTTACTGTTACAGTACCTGTTGTCAAAGTAGCAGTTGTGCCGTCAGCCGCCGCTTCGATTGTCAAGCCGTCATCATTTGTAGAATCAAATGCATTACCGTTTACTGTAGCGTCGCCGCTTGTTGTAACTTCAGCCGCAAAGTCAGTCTTCAATGCTACATTTTCAATATTTTGAGCATCAACTACAAAGTCATCATCAATTACTGTTTCAGTGTAAGCTTTTGTTAATTCGTAAGTTCCGCTGTTATTGACGAGGTCAACTACTGAAGTACCTGCATAGCTTGTATCAGTGCTCGGTCCGTAAATTACGCTTGTAATATCAGTATCTGCAACATCAAGAATATCCGCGCCACTCTTAAGATTAAGGTTGAGATCACTATTTGTAAGCGGTACATAACCAACAGTGCCGGTCGTGCTTGTGAGTTGTGTAAGATTTGTATTGTTGGTTTGTTCACCGAACAAGAGATCGCCTTTTGTAATTATTGCGTCAGTTGCATAGAATTTATATTCTGTGCTGTCATAAGTTACAACTTCGCCTTCGTCCAAGCCGGTAATGCTGCTAATTACGCCGTCTGTAGCAGCGACAGTAATTGCCGGGGTGGTTGTAGCAGTTGTGTCTTGGTTAGCAACAGAAACTGTTTTACCGCTGTCTGCAGAATCAGCAACAGTTGTAGTCTTCAAAGTATCATTTACGGTAACAGTACCGCTTGTCAAAGTTGTATCGCCGGTTGCGCCCGCAGTTGCAAGAGTAAGACTTGTGCCGTCAGCCATTGTAAATGCAACTTCATTGACAGTAGCAGAGCCGGTTGTTGTGACATTCGCCGCAAAGTCTGTAATTGTCAAAGGTGTTGTTGCGCCTGCATTAACGTTGATTGTGTTGTCAATAGTTGCACCGTCAGCTTTTACCAAATTATAGCCTTCAGTTGCCGCCGTAAATTCAATAATGTGTTCGCCTTGATATGTAGCATCTTCGCCGCAGTAAACAGTTGTAACAGTGCCGGTAAGTAATGCAGTAGCCGCCGCAACGTCGAGTCCATCTGCGCCAATCGCCAAGTAAGCAAAGTCGCCTGTATCAGCAAGATCAAGCAAGTTGGTTGTTGAATCTTTGCCGGAGAAGTATTGAGTTGTTGAGCCGTCGTATACAGTAACAATATTACCATCGTAGAAAGTATAAGTCTTGCCGTCGTATTCAACAGTTTCTTTATCGTCGCCCAATCCGGTAATGCTGGTAATTGCACCGCTTTCAGCTGCAACATTTACTGCAGAACCGGCAGGAACGGTAAGAGTTTTACCTTCGGTTGAAGTAACTTTAAGAGCGTCAGTTGCGCTTTCAGCATCGACAACAATCGCGCCTGCAAACAAGGTTGTATCGCTGGTTACGCCTTTTGTATTGACGGTAATTTCAGGAGTTGCATCACTATTAGTATCAACAACAAATGCAACGCCGTTTACAGTTATATTAACCTGAGATACAACGTTAGCTTCAAAGTTTGCTTTCAATTCGCCGCCATTAGAACCAGTTTGAATTGTAGCCGGTGTGGTAAGACCTGTATCGGAAGTGAGATCATAAGTTACAGGATCATCGCCTGAAGCTGCAGTGTAATCGAGAGTTGCAACAACAGCCGTTCTGTCTGAATTGACGAAAACAATATCATCTTGTACGTCAGTAGGTATCAAGTTAATAGCATCTGCGTCAGTTTCTTTAGCTTTCTTCCAATCGTCAGCATCGCCAACAATGTTGTATGCATAATCGCCGGTTGCACCGGTTGTATCAGCTGTAAGATCTGCAACGAGAATAATTTCATCAACATCGCCGCTGGTTGCTTCCTTGAAGAGACCAATGGTTGTCATGCTGTATGCATCAGTATCGATTGTGAAAGTATCAGCCGCTGTAAGTGCGCCAATTTCCGTAACAACACCGGAAGCTGCAGTAACTTCAATATCGCCCGCAGTAGCTGCAACAACTGTAGCATCGCTGGTTGTAACTGAAGCATAATCGCCGCCGGTTGTAAGAAGAACAGTACCGCCCAAAAGTTTGCTTGAAGTTGTAGTATCAGCGATAACAACTGCATCGCCTTCAGAATCATAGTACAAGCCGTTAATTTGGTAAGTGCCTTCGCCGCCTGTAGCTAAAGCAAGTGTGAATTGAGTATCGGCAGTAGCATTTTCAACGACCATACCATCGCCGGTAAGTTCAATACCTTCAGAGGTAAATTCAATTTCGCCTGCGTTAGCGATTGTGAATTCGCCCGCAACTGTCAAAGTAGAGCCTGCAGGAAGTTCAATGATGCCGCTTGTAGGAGCTGCTGTAACGTCTGCGATTTGATTAGAGCTGTTAAGTTCAACTACTTTCATGGCATTGTAAGCTGTGAGTTGTACCATTGCGCCGTCTTTAAGATTTTCAATATAAGACGAGCCATCGTTAGCCTTAACTGCAACATCATTTGAAGAATTATTGACGATAACCAAAGTACTTTCTGTAGTTGGAACAAGACCATTATTAAAAGTAATTACTCCACTTGCATATGTACCATAACCTTCAGTAGTAGTTTCAGTGACAGTAATTTTATCATCTTCCGAAATTTGATAAGCTACTACTCCACTATCGCTAACTACTATGTAATAATTTCCTGTATCTCTTTCCACTGCACTTTCTCCTTCCGTATTGGGCTCACCGGCACCAACATATTGTTTTTCGTCACCGGCATCAACTGCCCACGCCGTTGATCCTGTTGCACTAACGTTATTGATTGAAAAATCGGTATAATCACTGGTTGAATTATTTTTAATCGTAATAACGGCAGGAACATCAAGTTGGTCAACCTTAGTAACCTTACCATCTACAATCGTAAAGGCTAAGCCTATGCCGTCGTTGTCAATGTCGGCGTCTTTATCAAATGTAAATTCTTGTTCGCCGATTGTGTAAGTAGCATTGTTACTGCCCGCCGCAACATTAACTGTAGCATTGCCGGTAATGTTGTAAGTTGCCGTGCCTGCTTGAGCAGATACAGTAACCGCGCTGCCGTCATAAGCAACATTGTAAGTTCCCATATCCGTACTGGTTGCAATGACAGCAACACTATCGCCGACTGTTACAGCTTGAGTTGCAGCGTCAGCAGTGATTGTGCCGCTCTCAAGAGTAATAGCGGTTGCGCCGGTAATTGTACCTGCAGTTGCAACTGTGAATGTGCTGTCAGTAGGCGCAGTAACTTTGAATGTAGCATCAGCATCTGTAGCGGTTGAATCTGCATAAAGCGAAATTGAAGCACCGGAGAAGTCGCCGCTGAATACAACGTCAAGACCTTTTACAGTGATACTCTTAGCGTCTGCAATATCAGTATCAGCTGTAAGAGTCTTAGCGGTTGCGTCATAAATTGCAACAACAGCAGACATATCATCAGTTACATAAACTGTATTTGCAGTTTCAGTATCAATTTCAATTTCATTGCCGGTTGTAACTTTTACAACGTTGCTTACTGCTGTTTCGCCAAATGTATATGTTCCGTCCCAAGTAGTAGTTTCATCAGCTGAAGCGTCAAGGCGTGTAATACTTTCAGCACCGGCTGTATCAGTTGTAGTAATGAAGAAACCAACTGCCGTTGATTCATAAGTTCCTGCATAATCGCCATTGGTTACAGTAAATTTATCGCCGCTGTTAAGAGTGCTTGCTGAAGTCAAGACGCCACCTGTAGCAACTTCGATAATGACGCTGTCGCCGGCTGTAACTTCAACAACTGTAGCGTTGTCGTCAGTCAAAGTAACTTTGGCATTATCAGTTGTCAACTGTACAGAGCCTGCGTCTAATGCAGTTGTATTATCAGAATTAATTGCAACATTCAAAATTGTATTTGTGTCAGCTGCAACATAAACATCAGTATTGATAGTATATGTACCTACAGCATTAACAGCAGGAGTATCGCCGTCAGCCGCAGTTCCTGCGATAACTGAAGTTGCAAATGTTGTAGTAAGTGCCGCGCCATCTGCATCAAGTTGAATTGAAGTAATAGCCGCCGCCAAAGTTTCAGCTGTAACGCCTTCAACCGGTTTAATGCTATAGCTATCACTTGCTGCAGTATACTCAATGGTTGCATATTGAACAGTAAGATCTGAACTGTAAATACCAACGCCGTCAACTTTAGCTTTATCAATTGTCAAATCAAGGGAGCCGTCTTCAACAGTGAGGAAGTCTGCCGTTGTAATATTGGCAACATTAAGGATACCGTTTTTATCTGTTTCATTTTCCTCAAATCCGCCGATAACAACTTTAGTGTAGGTTTCGCCATCTGAAGAGTAGAACAATCCGGCAGCAGTTTTCTTGTAAGTGCCGTTGGAGTCTGCATACGTTCCGGTAAGACCTGAAACAGTGAAAGTTTCGCCGCTTCCGTCCGCCGCGTCAATACCTTCAATCGTCAAGGCATTTTCGCCGTTATAATTTACATAAATTGTAGTTCCGGCAGCAGCGATTGTAGCACCGCCAAATGTAGTTCCGAGCAATGTAACAGACTTATGAGTAAGATCGCTGATAAGTTGCAAGCCGCCCTTTATCAAACCAATTAAGCCGGTGGCATCCCAACCGAATGTCAAAGGAGTTGTACTTGTACCTTTTACAGTTGTCATTGGAGCAAAGGTTGTTGAATTGCCGCCTGCCGTAATTGTGTAAGTAGGAGTGGTAGAGCTTGAGCCTTCAGAAACCGCACCATCAAATTGATTGGTAATTTCCAAAGTAACTTTGTTAAGATCAGCAGCAGCATAATCTGTAAGCGTCAATTCAAATGAATTACCCGCGTTGAAGTCTTCACCTGTCTTAATGATAACGTCTTCATCGTAGTTAGGATCTTTGGTAACTTCAAATGTAGAAGTGCCGCCTTCCTTAATTTCTCTTTCGACTTCAGCAACAAGTTCTTCGCCGGATTCTGCGTTATCGGCGTACTCATCGCCTGTACCAAATACAATCGTTTCACTTGCAGTGTCGGGATCGCTTGAATCATAGCCTGCAGTAAGATTGATAATATTTGTGCCGTCTGTAGTGGTTTCAACCGGTTCATAAACTTCAGCATCGGGATCAGCTTCAAGTGCAAGAATATCAGGTTCAGTTGAATCGTAAGTGCAGAGTACATTAACTTCATTGCCGTCAGAGTCTGTGCCGGTGATAGCAACTTTAGCTTCATTGTTAATATCTGTTCTTGTGTAAGTCAAACCGCCGTAAACTACAGAACCATCTGCACTAAGTTTTGAAATTGTGCTTACAACGCCGCCGGCTGTTACTTCGACCTGTACGCCGTCTGTAGCATCACCTGAAACAGCAACAGTATTGCTGTCTGTAGCTGTAGTGGTAAGGTTGCCATCTTTGAGAACGACAGTACCGCTTTCCAAATTAGCCGTTGAATCAGTAGCAGAAATTGCCAATGCAGATACTGCCGAGTATTCAGCAACAGTGCCAATAGTGAAAGTAAGAGGCGCGTCAAATGTTCCGGTTGCAGTGGTATTGATAGTTGTTGCAAAGATAAAGCCGTTAAGTGTAGCTCCCGCCGCGTCAACGCTGACTGAAGTAATTCCGGTCAAATCTACGTCGGTTGCCGCCGTGAATGTGTAAGTTGCAGGGCTTGTACCTTCAACAGCTTCAGCATATGTTAAAGTTCCATAAAGTGTTGTAGGTACGCCGTCTGTAATCAATACTACATTGTAGGTACCGGCTGCGGTTGCCTTCGACAAATCGAATACGCCGCTCTCAACAGGAATAACAACCAAGCCTTCTTCTGTGCCGGTAAAGTTGGTTTTAACTGAAGAATACAAAATTGAATTGGTGGAATCATACAAGCCGAGTCCGTCAGTCATTACGTAAGCATTGCCGCCATATGTGAAGGAATCAGCCGCTGTAAGTGCGCCAATAGTGATAGTTTCTTCAGCAGGATCATCACTTGTAGACGCCACGACCGCAACTGTAATTCCGTTAGTTGTATCAACACTTGTAGCCGCGATTGTTTGTCCGCCGGTGGTTGTTACACTTTCATTGCTGTCGAGTTTAACAGTACCCGCCAAGAGAGTATCAGAGCCGTTTGCATCCACATCAATCTGCAATCCGTCAGCCGTTGCATCATAAGTATTGCCGACTTTGTAAGTGCCGACCGCCGCTGCAGTTACAAGAGCATCTTTAAGTCCGCTGATTTCTGCATTGGTTACTGTATTAGGAATATCAACTTCAGTAATTAAAGCCGTAGCAGGTGAAGCAGTTGTAATGTCAAAGGCGTAAGTTGCAGCTTCATCTGCACTTGCCGCAGGAGTATATTTCAATTCACCATATTTGCTTGTAGGCGGCTCTGCATCATCAATAACAACAAATGTAGTTTCTTCAGTAATTGTTGCGTCAATTTGTGACAAATTAACAATGCCTGCTGAAGTTGCAGTAATTGTAGGATTGGAGGTTGCGCCGGTAATTGGGAATTCATCAGTTTCTTGAGTATAAGCTGCATACAAGTTGCCGCTGCCGTCCATTAAACCGAGTGCAGTCATTGTATATTCAACATCGCCGGAACCGTCATTAACTGTGAAGGTTTCACCAACAGCAATACCGGAAACTGTAACGGTTTCATCTGTGCCGTCGCCGGTTACATTAACAATAACATCTGAACCGGTACCGGCTTTAATTGTATTGCCTTGAGTTGTTACAACGTCTTCAGTAGCGGCAAGTTTTACTGAACCGTCTGTCAAAGTTGAAATAGTGGCACCTGTTGCAACAGTGATTGTCAAGGTGTCGTCTACAGCGGCTGTGTATTCTTTGCTATTGACAGTTACAGATTCATCAGCATTAATTTCGGCAACTACATTAACGGCTGCGGTAAAGCTTGCAAGTGTTACATTTGCATCAGCGGCAACATTAATTGTTGTCCAAGTTGCCGGAGCGTCAGTTTCACTTGTGATAGTAAGTCCGGTTGCAGCATAGGTAATTTCAGCAACTTTTGTATTGGTGGCTGCGTCAAGAATTATTGTATCTTCAGTAATAGTATCATCTGTTAAATCAAGTGCGGCATCGCCTGTTTCAAGTGTAATATAAGGAGTCCAATCAGCAGAATTTCTGTCTGCATTGTAATTAAATGTATCAGCGACAGATTCAAGGATTTTTTGAGCGTCATCAATCAAGCCTGCATCAACTTTTGTATAAGTTACGGCAGTTCCGGCGTTATATGAAACAGAGAAGCTGTCTGTAGATTCAAGTCCGCTGATTGTAGCAACGTGACCATTAAGACCGCTGCCGCCAACAACAACAGTAACTTCACCGACAAGAGCAGTAGCTTCATCTTTCAAAGTAGTATAAACTGCGGTATTGTCGCCGGTTGCGTCGAGTGTAACTGTACCGCTCTGTACTGCAGGTGTTATGCCGCTTTGAAGTTGCAAAGTCAATGCAGTGGTTGGCGCGTAAGTATAAGTCTTGCCGTCGGTATCGCTGGAGCCGATTGTTACACTCTTTGCATCAGCTAAAGTTGTAATGGAAATATTACTAGTGAATCCTTTGAAATCCAAAACTGTAGCATCAGTAACGCCGGTAATAGAGGTAATATCTGCTGTTGCGGCAGCATCTTTAGTAAGGGTAAGACCGGCGGTGGCGTCATATGTGATTGAAGCAACTTTATCATAGCTTGAATCCAAAACAATGGCACCGGCAGTAATTCCATCTGAAGGCCATGCAAGCACACCGGTTGAAGAGAGAATCAAAACGTTTTCAAAGCCTACAGTAGCTGTAAGATCAAACGCCGCAATACCGGTATCATCAACGACAACTTCTGCATCATTAACCAAAACTAATTTTGCATCGTTGCTCATTGCGCCGCTGCTGTCAAGTTTGAAGAGACCGGCAGCCGTCATTTGGTAAGTAGCATTAAGATCAGTATTTGTGGCACCTTCGATCTTGAAGGATTCACCTACTTCAATATCATCAACTGTAGTAAATGCGCCGCCTGCTGCAACAACATTGAAATCGCCACTGTCAATGGTAATGACAACGTCATTTGAATCAGTCAATGAAGTGTAAGTGCTGTTGATTAAGAATGTGCCTGAAGTAATTTCGCCCGCTGTAATTAAAGCATCTTCAACGACAGCATAAGTTGTAGAGCCGAGAGTATAAATAGCGTTTGTATCTGCGGTTGTGGCTTTTGCAAGGCTGAATGTAGCATCGGCAACTTTTGCGTCCGCGCCGTCTGCAACAGTCATTGCAGTTGTACCGCCGGCAGTTGTAAGAGCAATAGTATCGCCAATGGTTACAGTATCGCCTGCAAGAGCTGAAGTGTAAACCAAATCATTGATTGTATAAGCACTTGCCGCCGTGCCGAGTGCAAACGCATCATCTGCAACAGCATCAGTAACAACTGTACCTGCAGTTACAAGAGTAATTGCGTCTGTATCAAATTTAACTTCAAAATCGGCGGTGTTTGTAATTGAAGTAATAGATGTACCGTCAGTCTTTACTTCGAGAATTTGATCTGCCGGAACTGTTATGCTGCCGCCTGTAGGAGCTGCTGCTGCAGGACCGGTTGTATCGTCAGTTGAAACGAGCTGTAAGTTTTTGTCGCCAATCTTAACGACAACATCTGCGCCGGTAATTGTGGGATATGGAGTTGTCTTGTCTGTGCTGTTTCCTTCAATCTTAATAGCGGTGCCGTCAATACCTTTGACAACAACATATTTATCAGCTGAAGGAACAACGGCTTCACCGAGTGTCAAAGTGCCACTTGAATAAGTGCCTTGTCCAGTAACATTAGCTAAAGTACCGACTTTGCCGTTTTCATCGATTAAAGCGTATTTTAATTGAGTTCCCGAAACTTCAAAGTAAATCGGATCCTCTACCATTTCAACAGCTTCCGTACCGTTTTTAGTTCCCAAGAAGGTTCTTTCTGCAGTGCTTGCAGTAAAGGTAGTGTTATTAACTTTAACGAGTGTACCTGCGCCGTCAACTACGGTAATTTGCGCGCCTTGATTGAGGCAACCGTCATTGCCGTTTGTACCAACAGCAGTTACATAACCTTGAGCATTGACTGTAAAGGTTAAGCCGTCCGTTGAATCGCCGGTAACCGTGAATATTTGATCATCTGCCGAACCGTCGCCTGTAAATGTATAAACAGCAACTACATCTGTAAGATCGTCAGTTGTAGCTGTGGCATTTGCAAGCCCTACAATCTGCACGGTGGTGCCGTCTGCATCAGCCGCAAGACCTGTAATAGTAGCCGCGCTTGCGCTTGTACGTTGTACAATAAATGAATCTGTTGCTGCAGTGTCATCAATAGAAATATATTTTGTAGTGGCGGAAGCATCTGCAATGGCAACTTTTTGTCCGGCTGTCGCTTGAATGAAGCCGTTGCCGGTAAGATTGATAATGTCTGCGCCGTCAACGCTTACCGGAGCATCATCAGCTGTAGCGTCAACTGTAAATTCGCTGTCTGCGGTTACGGTAAATGTTGCAGTCCCTGAAGTGGTATTTCCATTTTGGGCGTTAATGGTTACGCCGGAGAATACACTTTCATTTGCGAATGTAGCTTTAACATTTTCTACTGTGTATGAAGTAATATCTGCAATATCGTCAGCGGCTCCTTCAACGTCAACGCCGGTAATTGAAGTAACAGAATAGTTGCCGTCAGAATCAACAGTTACTATTGCATAAGCTTTTGTTGCACTGGAATCATCCGCATCAACAAGTAAAGTTTGAGTTCCGACTGTATAATTTGTAGCGTCAGTATCAGTAAAGCTAAGCGCGGGAGCTGTGGTAACCGCAAGAATTTCAATCGGCGTATAGCCGCTGCCTGTGAGGTTTGCATATTCCAAGCCGCCCGCGTTGCTTTGTGCAGTCGGGGAAGTCAACAAAAGTAAATTAGGTTTTTTTGTTGTCGTATCGGTGTAAATCAAGCCGAGTTCGGACATTGTAAATACATAGCTTGCAGGATCGGTATCAGTATCTTCAACTACTGATAAAGTGTCGCCTGCTGCAAGTCCGGTAATTGTATCAATAGCAGTACCGTTTTCAATGACTACAGTAACGCCGCTTGTATTATTGGACGCGTCGATTGTAAGAATATTACTGTCGCCTGTAAATGCCGTGCCAATGGCAAGCGCAGTACCGGTAATTACAACGTTAAATGTTGAATCCGGAGCCGAAATACTGTCTCCATAATTGAAATATGAAGAATCTGTCGCGTCAAGTTTAACAGTACCGGCGGTTTTTGTTAATGTTGCATACGCTACCGTTGCTGATGAATCAATGGCATCTGCATAAATTATTTCGGCATCATCATCGATTGAGGCTGTAAGGGCGGCATTAACAGTGAGACCACTTGAGAAATCGCCCTTTGTAATTTCAACGGTGTTGTCGTTTGAAAGATCTGCAAGTGTTATGGTTGCAGTGGCAGTTGCATTGGCAAGATCGGTCTTTTTGATTAAAGTAGCAGTAGTATCATCAACGGCGATAATCAAGCCCAATACAGATTGAGTATATTCTTTGTCGTAAGTGAAAGTAGAGCCTTGGGCAACGTTGGTTAAGGTTTCAGCCTTGCCGGTTTTGTTAAAGTTAACTGTAAGCCCGTCAACAATTAAATCGTTTGTGCTGTCAACAATGGTTTTATCAAATTTAACTGCAGTGCCGCTTTCAACAGTAACGCTTTGTAAAGCCTCAAGACCTTTAGACTCGGTATCCAAAGTTGACGCCGCAAAAGTATTGGCTGTATCTCCAACTGTCAAAGTGCCGTAGAATGTTTCGATGGATTCATCAATGGCGTTAACGTAAGTAATGGATTTATCGTCTGCCGCCGCCGCTTGTGTAACGTCATCTGCAGTAATTGTAATTGCACCGGCAGAATCAGCGGTTACGACTGTCCAAGCATCTGTGCCGGTAAAGTCATAGGTTTTAGAGGTGGTGGTGTAAGGAACAATTTCAGCATAACCTTCCGTCGCCAATTCTTTAATCAAATAAGCTGCGCCGACGGTGTAAGTTTCAGCATTTCCATCAGAATCCGGAACAGTGAAAATATCGCCTTTATCGAGTTCGCCGACAGATTGAATTTCACCGCTAGCAGCAGTAACGCTGATTGCACCGACACTGTCCTGATCAACTGCAACTGTTCCGGTTACATAGAGTTCAACACTGCCATTAACAGCAACCGTAACTGTACCGGTATAAAGAGCTGAATCGTCGTTGCTGTCAACAAAGACTTCAAGAGTATTATCGGCTGCATTTGTATATGGAGTGCCGTTGACTGTAAGCGCGCCTGCAGGATAATCTTTGAAACTCAAAACGCCGTTTGTTATTCCGTCAGTTGAAAATACGGTAGCCGCTGTAGCTCCGGCAACAGTGATTGTGCAAAGAGTACTTGCATTAAGATCTTCACCCGCAGTAACTTTATAGCCGTCTGTTGCGTCATATGTCAAAGTGCCGTAAATGTAACCTATATCTTCAGAGTTTGTAATAAGGTAGCCTGCAATTTCAGGTTCGGTTGCAGCAAGTGCAGTTAAATTGGCTTTAGAAATTTGAAT
Organism: uncultured Selenomonadales bacterium; assembly: GCA_937901445.1. Taxonomy (GTDB): domain Bacteria; phylum Bacillota; class Negativicutes; order Selenomonadales; family Selenomonadaceae; genus Quinella. The sequence continues at coordinate 5,017 of CALDHY010000016.1, read as the reverse complement.
GTCAGCACCATTAGAAGTATCTATAATAAGACCGAGCCAATCGACATCATCGCCAAATGAAACAACGGTAGCACCGTCTGCAATTTTTTGAACAAGAGGTTCATCAGCGACTTTTTTAAGATAGCCGTTTGATATTGTATAAGTAATTGCCGTTTCTTCGCTTGGAGTAACAGTAAGAGAGCTGCTGCCCAATTCTGATACAACCGCGCCTGTAACATCGCCGCTGCTGAAAACAGCAGTAACAGGCTGGATGCCGGCTTTAACAGTTGTACCTGCACTGGTTGTAACTATAGCGTTTTTGGCGATTGTAATTACACCGTCAATAATTGTGGGAACATAGCTGCCGCTGTTGTCAATCGACAATTTTAATGCTACTGCCGAATCGCCTGCACTTTCCGGCGCAACAGTATAAGACTCGCCATTAATTGTGAATGTACCTGCGTTTGTTGTAGTGCCGACAGTAACTTCAGCGTTTGCAAGTTCCGCAGCAACTGCTAAGCTTGCCCAATCGTCAGAAACAGTTACGGCTGTAACATCAGCAGGAGCATCATCGAGCATTTCAAGGGTATAAGTGGTGCCGTCATAAGTCAACGCGGCGTAAAGTTTGCTTGTAGGATCATTTGCTTTTTCGCCAAAGTAAACTGTAGTAGCAGTCGCCGCATCACCGGCAGCATCAAAAACGGCTTTAACGTCAGCGTTAATATTATAAGCATCCGTAACTGCAAAGATGGTTAAAGTATCCCATGTGCCGAAAATTTCATATGAATCGCTGCTGTCTCCGTTATAGAATTCATATGTAGTTCCGTTGTCTGAAGTTCTTGCCAATCCGCGATCAGTCATTGTGTAAGTATAAGTTTTTCCATTTTCAACGTCAGTGGCAGTAAATGTTTCACCTGTTTGCAGATCGCTTACTGATATATCAGCTGCAGTTCCATCGGTTACATCGACAGTAATTTTACCGTTGGTAAGATTTGTAGCTGTAATTGTGGCAGTTTCTGAAGCACTGTTGTCACCAATACTAAGTGCAGTACCTGTGCCGGTAATATCAACTATACCTGTACTCAAATGAGATTTACCTGAAGAATCAACTACAATGGTGAAAGCGTCATTTTCTGATACATCAGAAGCGGCAGTATAAGTTTCGTCATTTACTTTGTAAGCTATTGAGTTTTTAGCGGTAAATGCGATTGTAGCCTCAAATTTTGCCGTAATTGTGGAAGCCGTTGTCAAAGTATTGCTGAAATCAAAGGTAACAGGGGCAACTTCTGTATATGCAGTACCTGATTCAATTGTATAATTGCCAGCTGAAGGTTTTGTTATGGTTACATAAATATTTTCGTCTGTAAGGTTCTCGTCAAGGTCACCGACGTACTTAATACCTTTAATGCCGGAGAAAGCAGCGGTATTTACAACGATATCGTCACCGTCATCTAAATTAAATTCGTTGGTCGCCAAATATTCGGATGCATAACCTTCAAGAACGGAAAGATTTACATTGCCGCTGGAAAGATTATTGATTTTCTCAAAAATATACGCTGATTGAACGTTGTCGCTGCTGTCCCTTACTACCGCCAAAACATCGCCGGTGAGACCTTCATTGTAGTAATAAGTTGTAGTTGAATCATTGTAGCCAACAGAGAATGCAGAGCCTTGAGCAAAATTAGAGAGTTGAAAATCAGAAGTACCGTTAAGAGTGATTTGTGTAGCATCAGTGTTGTTGTTGCCGTTAGCTACAACTGTATAAGTTTTGTTGTTCAAGGTAAGAGAAGCGTCTTCCCAAATTGCGGCTTCGCCGTTTTCGCCGGGCAATACAGCTCCGCTGACTGACAAATTACCGGCTTCAATGTCAAGGGATTGATCGCTTGTGTAGAGAGTAAATGTTGTTGCAGGACAGCTGTTTTCAGCATCTTTACCTTGAGTATATGTAACGTTGTCGTAAACAAAACTCATTACAGCTGCTGAAGTATTTTCAGGAATTTCAAAATGTGCATAATCTAACGTGTTTGTACCGGCAGTGTAAGTGTAAGTTGTGCCGGAAACAGCCAAAGTACCATAATTTTCGCCGTTATTGTAGATAGTGGCAGAACCTGTTGTAAGCTCTGATGTAAGCTCGGTTACTTTATCAGGTTCAAGATAAAGTCCGATTGAGCCTGTAACAGTTTCACTGTCAGCCATAATGGCATTGGTAGAATTTTTAAATTCGGACATTGAGAAAACGCCGTCAGCGTTGCTGTCTGCAACAACTTTCATGAACAAATCTGTACCGGCAGTAACGCCTTGTTCTTTGAAGAGTCCCAAATCGCCGTCATATTCCCACGTTGCGGCTTTAGCAGTACCGCTGTAAACGTCAATAATATCGCCTTCAGTTAAAGTTGTGCTGTTGATGGATATTGTATCACTGGTATCGCCGGTAAAGTTTACAAGAACGCCACCCACACTGACTGCATCAAGACCAATTGCATAATTTGTCAATTTGTCGAAATTAACTTTAAGTCCGGATGAACCCAAAACTGAACCGGTAGTCAATGTAATTTCTGAAGCACCCTCAACTGCAACATAATCACTACTGCTTGCATCAACAGAAAAGCTGTCAGCATCTGCTTCAAGAGCATTGATTGTAAATGTAGCCGTGTTGCTGGAAGTTCCGGCAGTTGCAGCAACAAAAGAAGAATCGGAAAACGCCGAAGAAAATGCAACGGAAGTTTCAGAGACGTTAAAAGCTATATTGGAAGTTGTAACCGTAGAGGAAACGTTTGAAATACCTTCATTAACATCATCAGCTTTAACAAAAATGCCGCCTTCGGTATAATAACCGACAAATTTAGCTGAACCGCTAAAATCTACAAAAGCCATTGGGTCTGTATCGTCGGCAATTGTGATAGTGTATTTGCCGGAAGCTTCTGTTACAGCTTTAACTGCAGTTCCGCCGTCTTTTTGTGCCAAAGCAGCTAAATCATCAACAGCCAAAGAATAGCCGCTCGTATCGCTTGCAAGAGTTTCGTTTGTATAAAATTGAATAGTAGCAGTGCCGGAATTATATTTAGAATCGGTGTCGTAGCTGAACAACTGCCCTTTGCCGGACATCCAAAAGTAGAAAGGACTGGTTTCATTGGTATCAGAGACGCTGAATTTTTCGCCGTCGCCAATGCCAAAAACGGTAAAGCTGCCGTCGTCACTTTCGCCCACCAAGAGCTTTGCAGTGTCACTTGCAGTAATTGTATAATCAACTTTTTCGCCTTCGCCGACGCTTACAGATTTATGTGAAGTATTGCCGTTGAGTTCCAATTTACCTTCATTTAATACCAATGCGCCTTCATCATCCATCGACATTGTAATGTTTGTGCCGCTGCCGACAAATTGTTCGCCATTGATACTGAAAACGCGTGCATCGCTTGAAGCATTTGAAACAGCCGTTGAAGAAACTGTAAATGTAAGACCTTCAAGATCTGAAAGAGAAGTATTTGAAACAACAATTTTTTTGGTTCCGTCGCCAACTGCGCCGCTGATATCAAATCCGCTGCTTGAGACTGCTTGAACCCAAGACGCTCCGCTTTCGCCGTCGGTAGTGATTGTATAAGTGCCGCCACTTGCAGACATTTGAACGCCGGTTGCCAATAAAACAGCATCAGCAATATAGGTGGTTGCCGCCGTTGCAAGAAGTTCGCTTGCAGTGTCGAAACTTGTTAAATTTTCGGGATCGCCGTCATCATCCAACTTGGCAACAGTAACTTTGCTTGCCCATGTAGGTTTTGTGGAAGAGTTATATTCAAGAATATTTGTATCGCTGGTGTAGCTGCTGCCGGTTTTAATGTAAACGCCTATATCAGCGGTTTCGTCTGTACCAGAATCAATTTTGGCAGTGAGAACTGATTCACTGTTATCAAAAGAGAAAGTTACAGTTTCGCTTGATGTGCCGTCGGACTTATAAGTTGTGAAAGTGGCTTCTTCGCCGCCGTCATTAAAGCCTGTAATTGCAGATATACCGGTTGAACTGTTGCCGCTGATAGTGAAGCCGCTGCCGCTTGAAGTAACGCTGTTAAATTTCTTCGTACCGCTGAAAATAACTTCCTCAGTCGAATCAAGCGTGAACATTGGAGTTGATCCGGTAAAATTGCCGCTGTCGCTGAATACAACTGTTTTTGCACCATCGCCAACATTAATGGCAGAAGAAATGGAAATGTCGCTTGTAACATTAACAGTCAGGGTACCTTCACTGGTCATGGCTGTTTTCAATGTTTCTGTATCAGAAGCAGTAGCAGCGTCAGCAAAACGTTGTAAATTAAAATCAGGCAACGCAAAAACGTTATTGTTCACGTTGCCAATGGAAGATTCAAAAATATTTTCATTAGTGTTGTTTTCGGTAGTGTTAGCAGAATTATTAACAACGAAGTTTTCCATAAAAGATTATCTCCTCTCTTGGTAAAGCGTCATCGGACGCGCTAAGTCGCCACCACGCTTAGAACGCCTGACGACCATTCAAACACTTTTGCCGGCAGGAAAATTTACCGGACTTTGAGTAACTTGAAATTTGAAAGTACGGGTAATTTGTATTGGAGGGTTGCCCCCCAGTAAAGCAAACTAGGGCGAAGGTCCACCTGCCTTTCCCCAGTTCAGTAAATTAGAGTTCATCTGAAAGCACCCTCCTGTAAAGCGAATAAAAATTTTTGGGGTAACCGTGAATTTTTGGGCGGCTAAAAATGAACACAAAAAGCCCAAAAAATTCCAATGAGAATCCGTATGCTATTTTAGCAGAAAATACAAATTTTGCAACCCCTAAATATGAAAATCAGCTGATAGAAGGATTTACATACTAAAAATATATCGACACTGCGCGGAAAATGATTGACTTTTGAAAATTAGAATTTGATTAGAATTTTTTTTAGAATGAAATTTTTTTACTGAAACTTTAAAAACAAAAAAGCCTCGACTTTCGCCGAGACTTTCTGTGCGTCAAGCAGGACGCGAGGTCGGGTTGGCGTTGCCATTAATGCCTGTCCAACCATTTGCAGACGTAGTG
>CALDHY010000015.1 GCA_937901445.1 uncultured Selenomonadales bacterium | reverse complement strand
AGTTTGAAGTAGGAACAAACGCGCCGCCTATGCATCCCAGATGCCGCTGTACTATCTCAGCGGTTGTCGGGAAAAAGTGGCGGGCAACTGTTGATAGGCAACAAGCAGCGTTGCTTGATACGGCTAATCTTGCTAAAATAAGAAAGATAGCGGCTTTAAGCGGCAACATTTTAACCGGTGGAATAAGTCAAGCCTTGCCGACAGAATGTGTTGAGGCAATAGTTGAACAAGTAAAAGCCGCACCTGAAAATATAAGAATTCTATGGAATATGGCGCAGGCTGATATGAAGATTCTGGATAGCAACTATCAGGGTACGGCTCATTATTTACAAGAAGAAAAAGGAATTAAGTTAAATATTGTTGCCGACACAAATGCTATAGACCAAAAGCCCTATCGCACTTTAATTCACGAAATTGGACATTTAATAGATAATTGGCTTGAAAATTACTCAAGTTATCGCTCTGTAAATTTTCAAAACGGCGCATTGGCAGCTACGCTGAAAACTGAAGCAGAACATTACGTAAAAGCTAAACAAGATTCTCTTCAAATTAAAAACTTCGACGAAACTTACAATGTGATATCGAAAGAGTTAATGACTATGAGTGCCTTGAATCAACGTGAAGTTTCTGACTTATGGCAAGGTATAAGTGACGGCAAAATACACGGACGTTACGGACACAGTGATAGGGATTATTGGACGCGCGAAAATGGCGATAATATTGCGAAGGAGGCGTTTGCACATATGTTTTGCGCCACTATTCAAAATCCTGACGCGGTAATTCAGATTAAAAAATATTTCCCTAAATCGTATAAAATTTTTGAAAGAATGATTGAGGAGGTTTATAAATGACCGCTGAACTTGACCAAAAATTTTTAGAGATTCTTAATGACTATGAAAAAAAATTTGGTGAAAGAATTTTTTATCCCGAAGGATTACAAACACCGCTTGAAGATTGGATAAGGCAAGTACGCCGTTGCATAGAAACAAACACGCCTTACGAACCACCGGATTTGCCGGAAGGTTGCATATCATAGGTAAAATTATTCAAGCCAAATTCACCTGCTTTCAGAATTTGAAGTTGGAACGAACGCGCCGCCTATGCATCCCAAATGCCGCTGTACTATTTCGGCGGTTGTTGAAAGTAAACGGCAGACAGGTAAAACTAAAAGGTTATCGAATATTAATCAAGAAAAAATTTTGCCTTATTTTATAGGTAAAACTGATGATTCTGTTGCAACTTTAAAATTTTATGAAAAGCAAATAGTGAATGCGAAAATAGAAAACGCGGTAATAGTTACAGCTGCGGGCGAAATTTACCACTGCACGGGCGAACTAAACAGCATTGACAATATCGAAGAACTCGGCGAAAAGTTAGAAAGCGCGGCAGTTACTCACAATCACCCGAAAGGCTCAGCTAACGATTATACTTTCAGCGATGACGATTTTGCACTTTTTGAAAAATACGGTTTAAAGATATTGCGCGGTATTGACGAAAAATTTATCTACGAACTTAACCGAAACGCTGATGATATTGATTTTGAAATAACAGATATAGGCGAACTAATTGAATTGAATAGTGAAGAAATACAAGATTCACACAAAAGAGTTGGGCTAAAGGCTTTAATTGAAGGTTATGGATATAGGCGGTGGGAACGTGGCAACTAAGGCGGAACTTATAAAAGAGCTTAAGGCATTATACGAGTGGGATAAAGCCGAACGCCGTAAAATCGACGCAGAGTTAAAAGCAACCGGTAAATACCGTACAGGGTTAGATACTAATCAGCAATATTATAGGGAACACATCAAGGAATTTAACCGCCGTTTTTATGAACTAGTCCAAAAATATAAAGACTTGCCACCCGACACTAAAATTTTTGCGGAAGACTTCAAATAATATGCCACCTTGACTGCTTGACGAGTACGAATACATAGCCCCGCGCTGCCGTTGTACAATTTCAGCGGTTGTCGGCGGCGGAAAGGCTAAAGGCGGTAAGAAACAAACAGGCGCGTTGAATCCTCACAGTCTGCAAGCGGAGGAACACGCCGAACGCTATTATGGCTTGGTACGCAGTATGAAAACAGATTGTGCGAGAATTTCCAAAAACACCGGCTTTAGAATTGAAGATATTCAACGCGTCAAAAATCACGTTCTCTACAAGGAGCACGAACTTTACGACGGGGAGCGCGGGCGGTTTTATCCCAGTTACCATATGGCGCAGTCGTGGCAAAGGTTGATTGACGGGCGCAATATTCAAACGCGGGATATAGTTTTATTGAATCACGAATTTTTAGAGAGTATTTTTGAAAGCGAAGGATTAAACGCCGCTGAATCACATAAAAAAACTGAAAAAATTTATAATTATTCTGACGCTTTAAGGGAGGCGGGCTTTTTATGATTGGCTGGAGCAAATTAATTTCTGAAACTAAGAATGAAATTTTAATAGCTTATAGTTTTGAGGAAGATAAAAATTGTGATGGTTTATTAAGCTATAATAAAATAAACAAAGAAATTACAATACAAAAAAAGCCGCAACACAAAGAATGGCTGGAAAATCTTTTTATTTGCCCGCTCCGTTACAGAATAAAACTCGGTATGGAATTGAACAAGCTGTATATGATAATGACGGGGTGATAAAATTCTTTACAACCTTGACAGCCTCGAAAGTATGAAAAATTAGTCCGTACCGAATTAAACTTTGTGTCGAATATGGCGGCGCGGGATTCGCTGATAGCTGCTGGGCTTGAAGAGTACGAGTACATAGCGACAGCAGGACCTCGTACTTGCTCAACTTGCTCAAACTTAAACGGCACAATTCACCTTTTAGCTGAATATAGTCCGGGTACAAACGCGCCTCCTATGCACCCGCGCTGCCGTTGTACTATTAGCGTGGTTGTGTCCGGCGGCAAGCGCACGGCTAAAGATTCAAGCGGGAAAAATATCAAAGTACCTGCAGAAATGCGGTATGCAGATTATAAAGCGGTGTATCTTGATAGAACGGTAACCTTTGAGCAGTGGCGTAGCGAAAAAATAAAAACAGTATTGCAAGTTGCGATGATTGAGAATAAAATTAAAGGCGAATTAGAATATCCGCCGCCGAAAATGGATTTAAGCGAATACAAATTTGACGCAGAACACACGCAAGGCGATAAGCACCCGCATGCGGTAACCGAAGAAGAGGCGCGGCAATTTATAGAGGACGCTTATTTTATGATAAAAAAGTGGAACGGCAAAAGTTATAATTACTATGGAAGGGAAGGCGCGGCGTTTGTGTTAATTGGCTTAAAAACGATACGCACTGCCTTTAAACGCGAAGAGTATGATTTAAAAATTCAAAGATTAATTGAGGTGTATGAAAACGAATATAAGAAACTCTTTGAAAGCTAGATTTTGTCCAATAGTTCAAAAAGCTATAGAAGAATTAACTTGTTACGATGTATCGATGTCGGCAGAGGAAATGCAACCGGCGAGATTTGCTCCTAAAGAATTTCGAGAAACTAAAAATTGGAAAGAAATTTGTATTAGTTGTAGCGAACACACGGAATGAGGAATTTTAAAATGATAGAATTTAGAGTAGCTTTGAATAAAGCTAAAGAACAGGCGTATCCTTTAATTATTGATTTAATACATTTTGGTGAAATACCTGGTAAGTTTGTTTTTTTCCCAAAAGATTCTCTGGGGATGATACCACCTGGAGGCGGCGCAATAACGGTTGACAAGGAAAGCGGAGAATGTAAATTTGAATATCTTGAACGTGAAGGCGACAAACCGTTTTCTCCATTTAAAAATTTTAGAGTTTTAAAATTGGATAAAGTGGCAATTAATTAAAATACGAGTACATAGCGGCGGCGGGACCTCGTACTTGCTCAACTTGCTCAAACTTAAACGGCACAATTCACCTGCTTTCGGAGTTTGAAGTAGGAACAAACGCGCCGCCTATGCATCCAAGATGCCGCTGTACTATCTCAGCGGTCGTTGGTAAGGTTGGCAGGAAAGTTAAAGGTATAACCAACGGAGCGCAACTTGGAACGCGGAAATTAAACGATTCTGCAGTTGCCAAAACTTTTTCCAAACTTCAAACTTATTGGTCGGAAAAGTACAACGTCAAAGTTGCCGATGACCTTAAATATTTAAACTTCAACGCAGTAAAAACGGCTACGCAAGGTGTCGAGGCGGTTTTAAAAGAATTTCCTGCAACATCAATTTACCTTAAAGAATTTAGAGTTTACGCTGACGAAAACATAATGAGCACGTCATACGGCGGACAAATCAGCTTTAATCCGAACTATTTTGGCGATATTGAAAGCTTGGAAGGATTGGCGGCAAAAGACGCGGCAAGCGGTTTTCACCCTCAAAATACAGGAATTTTACATTACGGCGCGCACGAGGCAGGGCACATTTTGGAGCTTGCGTTAATAAAAAAATACGGCGGCGACATTGACGACTGGATTAACCATACATATGTTCGACGGATTGTTCGCGCGGCTTACAGTGCTATAAAAAAATCTACAGGTAAAAACATTTATCAACTAAAAAAAGATATATCAGAATATGCGGCTGCCCCTTTAAAAATTGGTGAATGTTTGGCAGAGGCGGTATCAGATTATATATCGAACAAGGATAATGCCGCTACTTTGTCGAAAGAAATTTGGAAAGTTTTGAAAAGGGAGTTGAATATAGATGACCGATGACAGTCATTTTATCTTTTGGAAATACATGGAAGAATACGGGATTTTTGATAGCGAGGACGGAGACTTTATAGATTTCAGAGATGACGCCCCTGAAGAAGTCAAAAAATCGTGGGAAGAATATCTGAAATTAGAAGAAAAAAGAATGGAGACAATGAAACGGAGCGGGGAATGGCTAAAATGATATACAACGAAGATTGCCTTGAAGGTATGAAAAGATTGGACACAAGCTCGATAGATTTAATCTGCACAGACCCTCCGTATTATTGCGGCGCAACTTCAAACGGAATTAAGGCGACATTCAGTGATTTTCAAATGTTAAAGCCGTTTTGGCGGGAATGTTTCACACAATGGCAACGAATTTTAAAAGACGGCGCGCACATCTATATAAACACGGATTGGCGGACGTACCCCTTTTTGTATCAGATTGTCGGCGAATTTTTTCAGATTAAAAATTTGATTGTTTGGGATTATGAATGGATAAAGGCGGGCGCGTGGTACAGACCGCGCCACGAGTTTATAATATTCGCCGTGAAAGGCAAAGGTACCCGAACATTCAGCGCGGCAGAGGCGGACGTTTGGCGAATAAAAACACCGACTGAAGTTTTGCCAAATAACCGATTTCATCAAAGTCAAAAACCGCTTGAACTTTGCAAAAAGATGATTTTAAATTCTTCAAAAGAAAATAACACGATTTTAGATTGTTTTATGGGCAGCGGCAGTACCGGCATTGCTTGTATAAACACCGACCGAGATTTTATCGGTTACGAACTTGACGAAATTTTTTATAAAATAGCAGAAAGAAGAATACAGGAGGCTCTCGATAATCGAGGGCTTTTTAATTAGAGGCTTACACAGGGGCTTAAGCGTTCAAAAGTTATCCGCGTCTCTTTCAAAAGAAATGGGCGTATCGTACAAAAACGCCGAGCGGCTTGTCCGCACCGAATTAAACTTTGTATCGAATATGGCGGCGCGGGATTCGTTACAGGCAGCAGGGCTTGAAGAGTACGAGTACATAGCGACGGCAGGTCCTCGTACTTGCGGCACCTGTTCAAATTTAAACGGCACGGTTTACCTGCTTTCAGAGTTTGAAGTAGGAACAAACGCGCCGCCTATGCATCCCAGATGCCGCTGTACCATTAGCGCGGTTGTCGGTAAGGCTAAGGTTGGTAAAATAAGTCCGCCAATTAAGTATTCTTTTGGGCAAAAATCAAATTCAAATGTAAAAATTTATGGCGGCGTAGAATGTACCATAAACTATGCTAAGGAGAAATTTTATAACGGGAAAATTGAACGCGACTGCATAATTTATACCACAGCCGAAGGCACAAAGTTTTTCTTTCCAAAAGATTTAGATATTGATAAGCAAACAATGACGCCAAATATGGCAATAGGAGTTTGGCAGGAACTTCCGGCAAAGTTAAGGGCAATGTCGCAGAATAGGATTGCTTTTCTTGATATTTACAACCCTGACGATGAATATTGGATTGTAATGAAAGGGTACAAAAATTTTGAACACGCTTATGCGACAAGCGGGGAAGAAATAATTTTTTGGATTTACGAAAAGACACACCAAGAAAACTATTTGGAGCGTACTTATTGCCACGAAATTGCACATTTCATTGACGGCAACGCCGGAAGATATTCTTCAAAAGGGGCGTGGTTGATTGCAATGAAAAGTGATGAATTGAAATCGAGGCGAAAATCTGTCACTAAATACAGCGAAAATTCGGCGTCGGAAGATTTTGCCGACAGCGTCGCGGAATATTTCGTTAATCGCACGGCGTTTGTAGACTCTTTCCCTGCGCGAACGAAATTGTTAAAGGAGATATTTGAAAATGGTTGAAATTATCAATGAGAAAACCCCCTGTGGCGGTGCTTATGCAAAGATTTTTTATAAAGACAGCAAGGGGCAACCGGTCAGCCGCGATAAAGCTTGTCAAGCGCATATTCACGAATACAGTGAAGACGGGCGGCTGTTACAGGAAACGATAGCTTTTGTTAATGGTTGGTATCCGGGCAAGGAGGCTCACAATGATTTACAATGAAGACCTTCAGGGTATGAACGCTTAGTTCGCACCGAATTAAACTTTGTATCGAATATGGCGGCGCGGGACTCGCTTCTTTTACTTTCAGAATACAGTCCCGGTACAAATGCTCCGCCAATGCACCCGCGTTGCCGGTCAACAATTTCAGCTGTAGTTGAGAGCGGCAAACGCGCGGCTAGAGTCGGCGGTAAAAATATAAAAGTACCTGCGAATGTAAATTATGAAGAATACAAACGATTTTATATCAAGGGCGAGATAAAAACTGCAGATTTTCAACAGTTGACAAAATTGCGCGTTGGATAATGTGACTGTCAGGCAGTGGTACATTTGGCACGATGAACACATACACGAGAAAATACCTGAAGATTTGCCGTTGGAAGAAAAAGCGCGGCGCGCCTTTGAACTAAGAAATGAATATCGCACTCAGGCACGGGAGCTGATGGAAGATAAGGCAGCGTGTGAAGAACTAGACGCCAAACACCCGAATCATTCTTTTGAAGAAATGCTTAATCATAAAATGAAAGATAAGGGAATGACTTATAAGCAAGCCTTAGAGGATATTTACAAAACGGCGGTAAAAAGCAATAGTAAAATTAATAAGAAATTAAATTTGGAGTGATTATGGTGCGTAAAAAATTTCCATACTTTTATGGCGTGAATGATGAACCTGATGAATCCTTGTTTAAAAAGCAGTGCGCGGCGATAGAGCGACACATACCAAATTTAAAGAAAGAAAAACTCCTTGAAGATGTAGACGGCAGTTCGATTCAAATTTATTATCACGAAAAAGGCGAAGTCCGCGTTTGTAATGATTATTGCTATGGTGATTTGTACGTAGAATCAGATTTTGATTTATTACCATATTTCGGAGGCGGCAATGAGTGTTGAAAATTTACAAGCGGCGAAGGCTGCAAAAGCTGACGAATTTTATACACAGCTTGAAGACATAGAGCGCGAGTTGAAACATTACCGCGCTTTTTTTAGTGGAAAAATCGTTTACTGCAACTGCGATGACAACTCCAGCAACTTTGTCAAATATTTCAAGGAACACTTTGACGAACTCGGCTTGAAAAAATTACTATACAGCGGCTATAAAATTACTCCTTCCGGCGTCGACAAGTCTACCGGCGATTTTCGCTCTGCAGAATGTATCGAACTTTTGAAAGAGGCTGATGTTGTAGTAACCAATCCCCCTTTCAGCCTTTTTCGTGAATTCGTCGCGCAGCTTATGCACTATCAAAAATTTTTCGTCATTCTTGGAAATAAAAACGCTATTACTTACAAAGAAATTTTCCCGCTGATTCAAAAAAATAAAATGTTTGTTGGTTATACGTCAATGAGTAAAGAAATTTATTTTCACGTTCCGCAGAAATATATTGATGCCGGTTTAGCGGCAAATAAAGACCGTACGATTGTAAAAATTGAAGGCGAATACGTTTCGCGTTCTGCTTCTATTTGGTTTACCAACATTCCCTTGAAAAAGCAGAATGAAGAATTACCGCTTGTTTGCAGTTATTATGAAAACCCTGAAAGATATCCGAAGTATGACAATTACGATGCAATAGAAGTTTCAAAGACCGCTGATATTCCCTGCGATTATTTCGGCGAGATGGGAGTTCCAATAACTTTTATGGATAAATATAATCCGGCGCAGTTTGAACTTTTGAAATATATTCGAGGCGGGCAACTTGGGAAGCGTTGGACGTACAAACGACTGATAATTCGGCAGCGGGGCTTGAAGAGTACGAGTACATAGCCCCGCGTTGCCGCTGTACAATTTCAGCGGTTGTTGACGGGAAAAAGCGGCGGGCGAATCTTGAGAAAATGGCAGCGACTGATAAGCCACAATGGGCAGTTCGTAACAGGGCAAAGATTCTAACTAAAGATGAATATAATGCGCTAAAGGAATTGGCAACGGCGCACGGTATATCTTTTATCGGTGTCAAGCAATTTGACGGTTCAGCTGAAACTGTTACCGAATTTATAGACACTCTCGGCAGTTTGTTAATCCAATTTCCTAAGGCAACTGACAAAAGGCACAAGTAATATGCAGGAAGCGTTAAAGACGGCAGAGAAATAATTGCTGAAGTGTTTGCAGATATGTCAACTGATAATCCGAGCGAATTTAGCCGTAAATTCAATGAAAAAATTTTGGAGGTGGTACAGAGTGTCCAAAATGTCAATTAAAGACAAGGGCTGTATGTTATGGTCGCGCAATGACGATTGGTATTATATAAACGAAGGGGAGACGGTTTTAGACGCTACAATAGCGGCAGTACCGGTGTAGCCTGTGTCAATACCGGCAGAAAATTTATTGGCTTTGAACTTGACGAAGGATTTTATAAAATAGCAGAAAAGCGAATAGCTCTTGCAAGTCAAGGGCTTTTTTAGTTGGAGGTAATAAAATTGGAAGAAGCAATAGTAAATGAAACGCCCGCCGAAAATGAAGCGACAGACGAATTAGATTCAAAAATAGACGCGGCAATTTCAAAATACGCGGCAAAATTTGAGGCGAATTATCAAAAGCAACTTGAAGCGGCAAAGAAAGAAGAACAACGCCTTCAAAAAATGTCGGACGATGAACGGCGCGAGGCGGAACTTGAAAGTACGCGCGCGGCATTGGAGGCAAAGGAAAAAGAATTAAAACTGAAAGAAATTGAACTTGAAATGTCAAAGGTACTTGAGCAGCGCGGAATTCCGCTGAACTTTATGAGCTACTTTTTGACAAATGACAACGAGGCGACGCTTGAAAGGATAAAAAATTTTGAAAAGGTTTTCAAGTCCGAAATCGAAAAGGCAGTCAACGAAAAACTGAAGGGCAAAACTCCGCCCGCCGCAAGCAGCGCGCCTGCACCGGCAACCCTTGACAGCCTTTCGCAACTTATCCGGCAGAATCAAGCGCGCCGAAAATAACAGGAGGTAATAAAATTGGCAGATACAGGATTTTTAAAAGACAATTTGGTCGGCTTCGTACCGACTGAAATTTCATACAACGTCATTCAAAATTTGGTGAAAGATTCGGCGATACTTCGACTTTCAAACGTGGAAGTTATGACAAGCGACAAGAAAAAATTTTCGGTATTGAAAAACGGCGTGGGCGCGTATTGGACGGATGAAGCGGGCAGAATTCAAACTTCAACGCCCGAATGGACCTTCCCCGAAATTACCGCAAAAAAATTAGCCGTCATCATTCCCGTAACTCGTGAAAAGAATGAAGACACCGTGATTAACGTTTTCAGCGAGATTCAGCCGATGATAGTGGCGGCGTTTAACAAAACCATTGACGCGGCGTGCCTTTTCGGGGCGAATTCGCCGTTTGCAAGTTCAATTTACAGCGTGGCGGCGGCAAATTCTATGGAGGTTGAAATTGGCACCAACGCAAAACTTGACTTAGATATTTCGGACGTTATGGCGAAAATCGAGGCGAAAGGCTATGACGTGCAGGGCTTCATTTCAAATATCGCCTTCAAAAATTCCCTGCGAAAACTGCGCGACGGCAACGGCAATCAGTTATACGTGCAGGGCGTAGACCAAGAAACTTTGTACTCTTTGCCGATTGAATTTGTACGCAACGGCAGCTGGGATTCTTCAAAGGCTTTGTGCATTGCGGGCAACTGGGATTATTCGGTAGTCGGGATTCGCAGTGAGATAACGTATGAAGTCCTGCGCGAGGCAACCTTAACAACGGTAACGATGGCGGACAATCAGCCTTTGAACTTAGCCGAAAGGGATATGATAGCACTGAAGGCGACGATGAGGCTGGGCTTTTTGCCGGTCAAGAATGACGCGTTCGCCCTTTTGACGCCGGAAAGCTGATATGAAAACTGAAGAAGCGAAACTGAAAATAGCAATGCTGACGCGCGGGCTGAATAAAAATTTGGATGAATATCAGCTGAATTTTTACGTTGAAAAGTTCGTGGCGAATGTTTTGGCTTATTGCCACTTGAAAGAATTCCCCGAGCCGCTGATTTTTGACATTGCGGAAATAATTTCAAGGCAGAGTGAGGAATTTTCCTCTGAAACTTCAACGGCGGCGGCAACTCCGTACCTGAAAAAAATCAAGCAAGACGATACCGAGTTTGAATTTTTTGAAACGGACTTTTCGGCGTTAAGTTCAAACAAACTCTTTGACGCGCTGAAACCGAAATTGAATCTTTACAGAAGGATGAGGGCGTGGTGAATTTGAAAAATTTGTTACGCAAATATTTTTACAACGATGAAATGACGGTTTATCGCCCGCTGAATGTAAGCTGGGGCGCAAAAGCCGCCGAAATGATTTACCGAAAAAAGCCGTGTCATTTGGCGCAATACGGCAAAGAATTAAGCGCGCACAGGGACGACGTAAGCCAAAAAATCACGGAAGATTTGCGGCTCAATTATTCGCCTGAATTTGAAATTTTGGAAAATGATGTTATTGAAGCCGTACACAAAGGGCAAAAATTTGAACTCGTTGCAGGAACTGCTTTTAAATATGATACGCACGTTGAACTTTCAGTTCGGCGCAGAAAGGAGGCGACGCAAAAATGATAACGTGGCACGGCACAGAGGAATTAAGCGCCAAATTAAAAAAAATTGTGCAAAACTACCCGCGCGAAAAAAATTTATTCCTTATGCAAACTGCCGAAAACCTTTTGGCGCGGGCAAAAAAATTTTCGCCCGTCGATACGGGGAAATTGCGGGGCAGTTGGTCAAGGAGTGAACCGGCGGGCGACAGCGTTGAAGTTTTCAATAATACCGAATACGCCGCGCACGTTGAATTTGGGCACCGGACGCGCGGCGGCGGCGGCTTTGTACAGGGTCAATATTTCCTGCGCGACGCCGTCGATGAATCACGAGAAAATTTTGTTAGAGACGCTAATAATATTTTGGCGAGGCTTTTTAAATGATAAGCACGGGAACAATTTTTGAATCGCTGAAAGAAATAATTACCCGCGCAGTTCCTGATTTGTTTGTAACTGCAGAGCCTGTGGCAGATTCGGCTGAAAGTTACGCTCACATTCAATTTCGCCCGATAAGAAAAGATTTGGGCTTCGGGCAGATTGTACGAAATTTGCGCGTCGACATTCAAATTGTACTTTCGCCTGCATTGGCTGAAGTCCCTCGCGCAGATTTATATGACATTTCAGACAAACTTGACGCGGCTTTTTGCGGCTACGTTCCGGTTGCTGACAGGTTTATTACGATTTACGAAACTGATTCAAGGATTTTTGACGGGATTTTAACCTACAGCTTTATTTTGAGCTTCAGCGATTTTATAGATAAATTTGATAAGTTTGAACTTGAAAACTTTGACTTAATGCAAGAATTATATTTAAAGGAGAAATGAAAATGCTCGGACAAATTGAATTTGAAGAATTTAAACCTTGTAAACTTAATCAGCGCGCGGCGTCCGCTTGGAGCGCGGCTATAGATGGAATTTGCGGCGCGGATTATGTTCCGCTTTTATATGTCGGAAAGCAACTTGTCAACGGCACGAATTATTTTTTCATCGCAGGGCAAACTTTAACCACTCGAACGGGTGAAAAGCACGTGGTAAAACTGACTTTCAACGAAAAGAATAACGTTTACAAATTAATTTCGGTTGAAAAAATTTTTTAAGGAGATAAAAATATGAGTTACAGTTCAAATATTGGATTGCCAAAAATTTTAATTAATTTTAAAAGTATGGCGGCAACTGCGATGATTCGCTCAAGCCGCGGTACGGTTGTAATGATTTTGAACGATTCGCAAAGTCGCAATGAAGACGGCGTTGTATACTTCAACATAACGGAGGCGGGCGATATCCCGAATCTGGATGATTCAAACGTCGACTTGTTGAAGAAGGGCTTGCTGGGCGCGCCGAAAAATATTTTGGCCTATGTTATTCCGAATGAAACTTACACTGAAACAATAACGACAACGGCAACTCAAACAGTGGAAACAACGGTAACGGTACAGCCGACGCAAGAGGCGGGCGCGGGTGAAGGCACAGATTCGGGCGACGGTTCAAGCTTAGATGATGATGACGATGAGCCGCAAATTATGACGACAACGACCACCATAACCACTACAACAACTTCAACCGCCACGATTGAGGCAACGGTTACGGCGGCTGACGCCCTGAAACAGATTAGAGATATTCCTTTCAACTGGATTTGCCACCCGACAGGCGGCGCGCAGGCTCAAGAAGACCTTGCAAGCTGGGTCATCAGTCAACGCAAAAATAAAAACAAAACTTTCAAGGCGGTTGTTGCACATTACGCGGCTGACCACGAAGGCGTCGTAAACTTCACCACCGAAAATATAAAAGTTGTCAACCCTGCCTACACTGACGCGCTTGCAGAGGTCGGCAATGACGAAGAACTTGTTGACGCTTCAATTCAAAAATATTTAAGGTACACCGCCACTCAATATACCGCCCGAATTGCGGGGCTGCTTGCCGGTTTGAGCCTTGACCGCTCCGCCACTTATTTTCAGTTGCCGGAAATTGTAACCTGCGCGAGGTACTCGGACATTGACAGCCACATTAACAACGGCGAATTTTGCCTTTTGGATGAACACGAGGGAATGGGCGTAAAAATTGCGCGCGGCATTAATTCGCTTACCACTTTCACCGCTGAACACGGAACGGACTTCAGATTTATCAAAGTCATTGAAAGCATTGACTTAATTTCGGACGATATACGCCGCACTTTCCGCGAAGATTATGTTGGCAAGGTTTTAAACACCTATACCAACAAAAAATTATTCATCAGCGCAATTTTAAGTTACTTCAAACAACTTGAATCTGAAGGAATTTTAGACAATTCGGATTCTGATTCTAACTTTGTTGAAATTGACGAACAGGCGCAAATTGACTTTATAAAAAGCAAGGGCGAAGACCCGAGCGATTGGACAACTTCCCGAATTCTTCAGTACAACACGGGTACTCACGTTTTCCTTTCGGGGCGCGTCCATGTTTCAAATGCAATGGAAGATTTGCAGGTTAACTTTGTCTTATAATTGGAGGTAATAATATGGCAAGAGATGTTACAGATACTCTTTTTAGAGGCAACCGCCGTCTTAGTGGCAATTTCGGGAAATTGTGGGTAAACGGCGCGCTGATATTTGAAATTAGCGCGTTCTCTGCAAAGGTAACGGCTGACCGGGACGATGTTTACATCGGGGCAGACCGTGACAGCAAAATTACGGGGCTTACCGGTGAAGGCAGTTTCACGATTAAGCAAGTTTTCACTCGCGGCTTTAATCGCCTGCTTGAAAATTACAAAGCCGGACACGATGAGAGGTTCACCATGATTGGCGAATTGGCAGACCCTGACACAGTAGGCGGTCAACACGAGCGCGTACGCCTTGAAAACGTGCAAATTAACGAGCTTGACATTATGAAATTTGAAAAGGGCGCGGTTATTGAAAAAGAAATTTCCTTCCGCTGGACGCCTTCAGATACTTTCTTTGAAGACGCTATCGAAATTCCCGAATACGCCGCGCCGCACGACAATTTTTAAGGAGTGATTGAAATGGCAGTAACGATACAAGAATTAATTGCACAACGCGAAACTCTTAAGGAAAAGCACAATCAAAAATATACCATTGAAACTTCTGTGGGCGAAATTGTGGTAAAAGTGCCCGACGCCGCGCTTATCGCCGAAAGTTTGAATCTTTCTACAGGCTTTGAAATTAACAAACACCTTGTTTACAACTCGGTTATTCTGCCGAATCTGCGCGAGGGCGAATTACAAAAGGCGTTCGGCGCGTTTGAACCTACTGACATTGTGGCGAAAATCTTTTTGCCTGGCGAAATTAGCCGAATTGGCGATGAACTTTTCAAACTTGCAGGTTACGATACAAAAATTGTGAGTAAACTTTATGAAGAAGTAAAAAACTCGTAAATACAAATTGGCAGTTGCAGGTCGCCGCGTACTTTGCCTGCCGCGGCTTGCCGCTCAATGACTTTTTAAATTTGCCGCTGATTGAAAAGTTATTTTACAGAGCGGCAATGGAAGAAGAATTTAAGATTGAAAGCAAGAAATTAGAATTGCTTTTTAAATTTTTTGGCGGCAAAAAAATTTGACGGGAAGGAGGTAATATTATCGCTGAATATACTTTATCGGCTCAACTGAGAGCCACCGACGCGGGCTTTTCGTCAACGATACAGCGGGCGCAAAAAGCCACTGAAAAGCTGAAGTCGACAGCAGACAAATTAAAATCTGAAGATATAAAACTGAAATTAAGCATTGAAAATCTTCAAAGATTAGACAGGTTAAAATCAGCAGTTGAGGCGGCGCGCCAAAATGCAAGCAAGCCCCTTTCTGTAAGACTGCGCGACCAAGTTTCCAAAGAATTAAATAAAATTCGCAGTGAAATTAACTCCTTGACTTCAAAGGCTCATTCGGTAATTGTCAACGTCAAAACCAACGGCGCGGAAAAACTTTCAAAAATAAAAGGCGGAATATCTGAAGGCGTCGGCGGCGCGGCAATGGCAGCCGGTGCAACAATGCTCGGTACTGCAGGGATTGGTTACGGCGTCGTTAATGCCGTTCAATCTCAAATGAATTATGAACAGCAAATGTCAAGCGTCAAGGCGATTTTAAGCGGCAGTTACAGCGGCGAAGAACTCAATAAAACAATGCAGGCTTTGAACACCCGTGCAGAGGAATTGGCTGCCACGACTAAGTTCACGGCAAAGGAAGTCGCAGACGCTTTTTACTATCAAGGTATGGCAGGTTGGTCAAGGGAGCAAATGGTTGCCGGTATTAAACCAATTTTAGACCTTGCGGCGGCAGGAAATACAGACCTTGCAACCACTTCAGACATTGTAACTGACAGCTTGACGGCTTTTGGCTTGAAGGCGGGCGAAACCGTCAAAGTCAACGGGCAGGTTGTCGAAGCCTCAAAACATTATGCCGACATGATGGCGGCGTTGGTTACAAACGCAAATACCGACATTACTCAACTCGGCAAAGCCCTGACATACGCCGCGCCGCTTATTCAAAGTATGTATGCAAACGGCACCGCGGCTGACAGAATGTACGGCGCGCAGGATTTTATGTTGGTTAGCGGCTTGATGGCGAATTCAGGTATAAAGGATTCTCAAGCAGGGACTTCCGCGCGCGCAATGTTTACCCGCCTTTCAAGTCAAAACAGAAACGCCTATTTCGGGCAAAACGCGCTGGGCGTTGAATTCTTGGATGAAAGCGGCGAAGTTCGCAGGTTGCAGGATATCGTTACCGATTTTCGCAAAGTCTTTAAAGAGGGCGCGGATATGGAAAAGGTAACCGGCTTCTTTGAACAAATCAGCGGCGAAAAAATCCACGCCGACACGCGCCGCAAATTGGAAAGTTTCTTTGAAAGTGCGCAGAAAAACGGCGGCAAACTTTCCGGCTCCGAAATGATGAAAATGACGGCGATGATGGCTGGTCAAGAGGCAATGAGCGGCTGGCTTGCCACTTTTCTTTCAAGCGAGGAAGACTTTGAAAAGATAAAGGCGGCGTTGGAAAATTGCGAGGGCGCGGCGGGGCGTATGGCTGAAATTCAAATGGATAACCTTGCAGGCTCAATTACCCTTTTGGGCAGCGCATGGGACGCTTTTCAACGCTCCTTTGTAAAAGGCGACGCGGGCGACGGCTTACGAAGTTTTGTAGATTCGGTTACTGATTCTCTTTCAAAGGCTAACCAACTTTTCGCAGATGGTATTGATTTTTCAGACCTTGTAAGTTTGGGCGCGGATGCAGTCAACAAGTTAAAAAATAAATTCCTTGAACTTGACGGGATTGGAAGTATTTTGGCGGGCGGCGCGCTTTTTATGGGATTGAAGAAAATCATTTCGCTTGCGATGAGTGCAAAAAATACCATTGCTGATTTATTTAAGGCGCGCACTCTTTCAGATTTGGGCGGCAAGATGGGCGGCAAAGTCGGCGGGCTTGAAAGCGTCGGCACAATGAATGTTAGGGCAGGCGTCGTCAATATCAGCGGACCTGTCAAGGGCGGTTTCAGTAAAAATCAGGCGGCGGTTGACGCTTACTATCAGAAAAAGAATCAAATTTTAAATTCGGGTACGGCAAGCGGGCGCGCAATTCCACCGGCAACGGGCGGCAGGCTTGCAACTGCGCGAGCAAATTTCGGCGGCGCGGGCGCGATGGCTTTACTTTTCGGCGCAATGGACGTTTTGGCTACTCGCAGCAACAGTCAATATACAAATTCACAGGCGGCTGACGAACTTTCAAAGGCTAAGCAGGAATTGCAATTTTTGAAGGAAAATAACGCGGATATCGAACAGATTAACGCTCAACTTTCCAAAATACGCGCCGCTGAAGAAAACGTAAAAAATATCGCCGCGCAAAATGAAGACGCCGAACGTCGCGCAGGCGCAGGAGCCGCAGGAATGCTTGCGGGCGCGCTTGCAGGTTCATTTCTTGGACCAATGGGCAGCATGATTGGCGGCTTTTTGGGGCAATATATCGGCGAATACTTTGCTGATAACTACAAGCCTTTCAATCAAAAATCTACCGGTAAACAAATTGAAGAAAGCGTTAAAAATACGGGCGGCACTGTCGGTAAAAGTATTGCTGAAGTTGGCGGCGTTAAATCTGTCGTTGAAAAGGTTAATCAATCTGCGCGAGAATACTGGGCAACTGATGAAGGGCAGGAACGCCTTCATACTGAATCGGTTCAAAGCCGCAGGCGCAGGGATTATACCGGCGAACAAATTAAAATCGAACGTGAAACTGCCGCCGCTCAACGTCAATCTCAACTGCGCGAACAACGTATTCAAGAAAATCAGGAACGCGTTAAAAATTTCGGCTATACTTCCCTCGCGCAGGACTACACGCAAAACGCGCCGAAAGTTCAAACGCCTAAAATTCTGCCGCAAACTCAAACTCCGCAAACTCAAACTCCACAAACTCAAACTCCGCAAACACCGGCGGCGGGCGGCGCGGCTGCCGATTTTTCAAACACCGGCGCGGGTCTTTCTGCGTATTCAATGAATATCCCGAAAGTTGAACTGCCAAAATATGAAGGCGACTTTTCACAGCAAATACCAACTGCGACGGCGGGCGCGGGCTTGTCTGCGTACTCAATGAATATCGACGTACCCGAAATTAACATTGCAGAAAAACTTGAGGCGGCGAAAACTTCAGTATTCAGTTTCGGCGAGGAAATTTCAACTTCACTAAGCAGCAGTTTTGAAAGTCTGCAGAGTAATTTTTCAAGTTTCGGCGAAAGTTTCAGCGGCAGTTTTGAAATGATACGGGCGAATTTTTCAACGTTCGGTGAAGAACTGGTTACAAGTTTTTCAAGCAGTTTTGAAAGTTTAAGTGTAAGTGCAAGTTCGACATTTGCGGGCTTAAGTGCTATAATAAGCGGCGGCGTAGAATCTGCGCGAGCCACAATAACAGCTGCCTTTTCAAGCGCGGCGGCAGAAGTGCAAGGAATTTGGAGCGGGATACAGGGCTTTTTCAGCGGGCTTTTCGGCGGCTTAGGAGGAATTGCAGCGGGCGCAGGCGCGGCTATTGCGGCAGGAATTAACAGCGGTATTGGTATGATTCAAAGCGCGTGGGAGGCTTTAAGCGGCTGGTTAAGTTCCAAAATTGCAAGTCTTTCAAGTATGGCGTCAAGCGCGGCGTCAATGATTGGTATTGGCTCAAACGCTACAGGTACTTCAAATTGGCGCGGCGGATTTACAACTGTCAACGAACACGGCGGCGAAATTATCAACCTGCCGAATAATAAAACGATTTATCCTTTTCAAACTGTAACTGACATTTTCAACGGCGGCTGGAGTGAGGCTAAGGGCGGCAGTGAGCTGATGTACCTGCCGCGCGGCACTCAAATTATTCCGCACGCGCCGACCGTCCGCATTTTGCGTCAACAACTTAAGGAGAAACTGAATGACAGAAAAAATTCAACAACGGTACTTTCAAAAATTGGCAATACAACTCGGCACGCTGAAAAAAATTCTGTACAAACTGCCGAATTCACAAGACGCCCAATCCTTAACACAGCAAATGATAATAGAAGCGCGGGAAGTCGTCAATTTGGCGGAAGATTTGAAATTAATAACGAAAGGCTAAGCAATGTTTACAGAAGCTCAAATACAGTTAATTTGGATGAAGGCAGACAATATCGGGACAATGTATCGAAGTCTTCAACAACTTTTGAACTTAGAGAAATTTTCAATCGAAAGGGACAAAGTTCAAACTCGACTGAGCAATATAATTTTTTGCGCGCAGCAAATTCAACAAACAGCGCAGCAACTGAAATTTATGATGAACTTGGAAACTTAAAAAATATCTACATTCCCGAATATAACCGAATTACCGCTGACGATTCGCTGACCGTTAAAAAGGCTAAACAAGACGCGCAAAGACGGCAACCTTCAAGCTATGATGAACTTGGAAACTTAAAAAATGTCTACATTCCCGAATACAACCGAATTACCGCTGACGATTCTTTGACGGTTAAAAAGGCAAAGCAACTCGCGCAGGCAAGGAGTGTTTCAAATGACGCGGGCAATTTTGGAAAAACTTTTCAAGCAGGAAATGACATTGAACGATTACATAGAATTTTTTCAACAACTGGAAGAGGATTTTCGCAAGTCGAACTTTCCGCCGAAAATAAAAAACGAATTGGAATTAAGGGCGGCGTATTCGCGGGCGTATCTTCATTACCTTTGGGAGAAAGACAGCCAATTTTCGACGGCGCACGTACTGGCTTTTTGGAGCGATTTGATAGAGCCGAAAACTTTAATACAATCGGAAACTTAAATAACGAACTCGGCAATTTGGATTTGCCGCCAATCAGTTTGCAGACGCCCAATTTCAGCCCTTCAAACACTTCAACTTCAAATTCAACCACAAATACAAATTCTTCAAATGTAAGTTTCAATTTCGGCGGCGTCAACATTTCAAACGGGATGGACTTTGACAGTTTCACTCATAAATTAACACAATTATTCACTCAAGGCGCGGCTAATTCTGTAAGTTGGTGATGAAATGAATTTTTCTCAAATTTTGGACGCGGCAAGTTTCAGCGGCGGGCGGCGGCAATTCGTACTTTCAAGCAACAATGAAAGGCTTGTATTGCCCGTTACGCCTTGGAAGTATCAGGTAACGACCGCGCAGGACAATAAAACCGTCGACATTTTGGACACGGGCGAGGCGTTAATTTTCGGCAACCCGAAACTCAAAAGGCTTAAATTCAGTTGCTTTTTCCCCGCGCTCCGGCACAAGTACCCGTTCGTTGTCGGCGCGGAACTTGAAACTTCAGAGTGCATCGCTCTTTTGGAAAAGTGGAAAACTTCAAAGCAGCCGGTTCGCGTTATCATTACTGATTCTTCGATTAATTTGCAAATGGCGGTTATGGATTTCAACTATTCCGAAAAGGACGGCAGCCGCGATGTCGACTACACTTTAAATTTGACTGAATACCGAGAATTGAACGTCGCGCAGTCCAATAACACAAAAATAATCGACGATACGACCGGCTTAAGGAACAGACCCGCCGCCGAACGTACCGCCGCTCAAATCGGTTTTCAAGTTGAAAAGGGCGCGGTTGACGTTTTGGAGGCGTCAAAAATCGCCTATGGAAATTTCGGCAGCCTTTCAACTTTTCTATCCAAAAATAATATAGAAAATATGATTAATTTCAGCCCGCAACTTACAAGCGCAGGCTGGAAATTTTAACCGCAACTGAAAAAGCCCCGTCTACCGCTGCGGGGCTTCCAGTTTGCCGCTTTTCTTCGGCGTTTTGCTTGCTAATCTCTTTGCTTTCTAAATTTCCTTCTTTATGTTTACAATTAAATATTAACAAATTATTGACTGATTGTCAAGAAAAAAAGAGGCGGTGAATTTGCGCGTACTTATTAACAATGGAACTGACATTGCAAATTTGGTTACAAGTCTAAATTTGAGCGGCGATACAAAAACTGCCGCTCGGAAACTGAATTTAACTTTCATTCAATCTGACGTTGACTTAAACGTCCCAGCGGTCGATTTGGATTGCGGCTATACAATTTTCTTTTACGATGACGATTTAATTTTTCAGGGCAATGTTTACGAATTGGAAAAAGACCGCGCCAAAAGTGAAGTAAAAATTGTGGCGTATGACAACGGCTTTGTTATCAATCGCAGCAAAACCAGCCGAAAATTTACCGGCGCGCTCCCTGAAGATATTACCCGCTCAATTTGCAGCGAAATGGGAATTAAGATTGGAAATATCGCCGTTACCAACACGCCCGTTTCTTTCATCGCTCATTCAAAAACCGCTTATCAAGTCATTCAAGGTGCTTACACCGAGGCGAACAAAAAAAATAACAAAATTTATCAGATTGTTTTTGTCGGCGACGAACTCAACGTAATTGAAAAGGGCACGCTGATTGATAATTTGGTTTTGGATTCTTCAATTAATTTGACTGATTCAATATATAAAAAATCGATTCAAGATTTGGTTAATATGGTTAGAATTGTTGACAGTGAGGGCAATTTTACCGGCGAAATTATTTCTGATTCTGAATCTATTTCAAAGTATTCAATGTTTCAAGA
Organism: uncultured Selenomonadales bacterium; assembly: GCA_937901445.1. GTDB lineage: Bacteria > Bacillota > Negativicutes > Selenomonadales > Selenomonadaceae > Quinella. The sequence goes on along the minus strand of CALDHY010000015.1, from coordinate 24,401 downwards.
AACCCTCAAAGTGCAAAAAGATAAAGACACGCAGGAAGAAGCGCGCGCAATGCTGAAAAAGCCGGAACTTGAAGGCACTGTTGTAGCATTGGGCGATTGGCGGGCGAAAAGCGGTTACAGCTTGATTATTCGGGATTCCAATTTCAACGGGCAATTTTGGATTAAATCTGACAGTCATACACTGCGCGGCGGTTTGCACGAAATGAAATTAACTTTAGAATTTGAAAATTTAATGACAGAAGAAAAAGTTGAAAAGGAGAAAACTTAATGTTCCGCGCCGCGCTCCAAAACTGTAAGACGACCGAATTTTTGCTAAAATAAATATGGAAAAATCCCCTGCGTTTGTCGTTTTAGTTCACCGACATTTTAACGCAAGGGATTTTCTGCGTCAAGGAGGTGATATAAATGACGACCGAAATTCCGTCCGCTGAAACTTCAATTAATAAAATGGTTGCCGCAATTCACGGCATGCAGCATGCGCCCGTAGAGGCGGCAATAGGGCTTGTACTGAAGTTGCCGCCGGATATTCAAATTGCGTATGATAATATTGTACTTGAAAAAAAAGATTTGTATATTGACGCTTCCCTGTTGAAAAATTACGCGCGCACCGGCAAAGGGCAAATGCAACAAACCGATGAAAAAGGCAATATCGATATTCCAACAGGCAAAGGCGACATTCGCACTTCGACACAAAGCAAACGCGGCGGCGCGGGTCGTCCTTAGCTTAGCTTTGTGAGCCATTTTCATAAGTTGAACAACTCCTACAAGGCGTCAATGGAAGGCGATTATAAATCAGAATCGACAAGCAACTATAAAAACGGAATTATATATACGAGTTTTGGCTTCAAAGTTGGCGATTTGGTTTCACTGCTGCCGGTATTCGGCGGGCAGAAATTTATTATTCTCGGCAAGGTTTTTTCTATGGACGATTTGACGGATGATTTATTTGAAGATAATGACAAAGATTTTAAAAAGGGGCTGTGGTAAATGATAATTGAAGACCCGCTGAATCTTCAAGAATTAAAGGTTACAGATATTTCAACTGCGCGATTTGCGCTTAAAACTGCAAACGAGCAGCATTTTGCTATTTTGCACATGAGAGAAACAATGTTAAAAGAATTGGCGCGTTCATCGCAGGAAGTCATTTTACAAAAGTGGTTGTTGGTAAAGCCCTACCTGCCCGCAAATGACGAACACCTTGCAGACCCGCGCCCGTATGTCCCTAACCCGCTGCCCGAATCCGTCCCGCAATCTGTGAGGGCGGCTTTGTTATATCTGGATGAACAATATTCAATCGAAGTAACGCGCGCAGAGGCTGAACTTGCAGACCAATCTGAAGAACTTTTAAAACTGCGCGACGAACTTTGCGAAAAAGTAAAGGCGTGGTTTATAAACGAACAGGGCGCGGCGTGGCTTGCGGGCAATTCGGCGGTTATGGGCGGCTGTACCGTAACTTACAGCGGCGGCGACGTTACCTTTGAATTTGAGGAATTGAATTATGATTGAAGATTTTCCTTTCTTAAACACGGTTCAAACTTCCTCAACCGAAAACCTGCCGACTTTCAAAATGTACGATTGGAATTTTACCGAAAATAAATTCAAACGAGATAAAAACGGCGATTTAATTTTACTTTCAGAAAATGACGCGCTGAAAATCTGGATTGAAAAAATGGTACGCACTGAAAGAGACAGTTATTTAAGTTATTCCACGCGGTACGGCACTGAATTTAAAAAGTTAATCGGCAAAGTCATTTCAGTTGGCGAGCGTCGCGCAGAATTACGCCGCTACCTGATTGAAGCGTTGCTTTCAAATCCTTATATTAAATCAGTTGACGAAATTAATTTTGTCGAAGATAAAACCAATCTTGAAATAAATATAACTTTAACCACGATTTACGGGCGAATGGAGGTGTAAAGAATGTACGCGGCACGCACGCAAGAAGAAATTTTAACCGAATTGAAAGAATTATATAACGGCAACGAAATTTTGGTTGAAGGCACTTTCGCCTTTGACGTTTTTTCAAGCAATGCTATTGAGTTTGCAAAGTTTTCATTGGAGCTCGCCGAATGCTACAAAAACGCTTTTTTGCATACCTGCGCGAATGAATATTTAGATTTGCACGCAGAGCAGGTTGGAATAACGCGGCGCGCCGCAAAATGCGCAGTCGGTGAAGTTAAAGTTACCGGCAACGGCACTGTTAATAAAGGCGCGTTTTTTTCAACCGTCGGCAACGTTCGATTTATCGCCACTGAAACTGTTGAAATTTCAGGCAGTGGTTACGTTCCAATTGAAGCTGAAAGCGCGGGCGCGGCGGGCAATGTTGCCGCCAATACGATTATTAAAATGCCGATGAATATTGCCGGGATTCGTGAAGTTACAAATGAACTTGCCACTTTCGACGGCTACGACCTTGAAGACGATGAAACCCTGCGCGAGCGTTGCCTTATAAAATTGAGAAGTCCCGGTGTAAGCGGCAACCCCGCGCACTATCGAGATTGGGCACTTTCAGTTGTCGGCGTTGGAGCCGCGCGCGTTCAAAGGTGTTGGAATGGCGCGGGCACCGTCAAAGTTGTTATCGCTGATTCAAATTTGAATGAAGCCAATGTGCTTTTACTTGAAAGGGTTAACAATTATATTCAAGAAATGCGCCCCGTTGGTGCGATTGTTACCGTTGTTTCTGCTGAAATTTTGCCTGTCGATATTTCTTTTGAAGTTGTCGGCAACCTTGACGAAGATAATTTTAAAATCGCTGTCGATAATCATTTTAAGAAATTGGTACAGGAAAATTTATTTACCGTCGAAAATGACGGCACTTTTGAAACTTTCGGACAAAAATGCTATGTTTCACTCGCGCAGATTAACCACCTGTTAATTGCAAACGGCGCGGACGATATTAAAAATTTAACCCTGAATAATTCGGCTGAAAATATCAATCTCAAAATTGATGAAATTCCAAAACTCGGCGAAATTATAAGGCGGTGATTTTTTGAAATTACGCTCGGATTCATTTCTTTTTCTTAGAAAGACGCCGCCGAATTTATCCCGGTACTTGCCGCGCTTTTTGTACAACGACGAAATTTTCAAAGATACTCAAGACGCACTGAATATCGAACACAATAATTACAGGCTGAAATTGATTGAAACTGCGCGACAATTCTTCGTTCAAACTGCAGATTCTGAAGGCTTGAAAGACTGGGAAAAACTTTTAAAAATAACTCCTGCTGACAATTTGGAATTGCGCCGAAAAGTCGTTGCGATGAAGCTTTTAAGAAATTTTGCCATGACTTTGCCAAATACAAAAAGGCTGATTAATGAATTTCGACGCACTGAAAGCGGCGCGGCTGACATTGAGGAACTCGGCGACAATAAAATAAAAATTTCGATTGATAACGGCGATTTTTATTGGGAGTTATTGTATGAAAGTTTAATGGAGTGGCTGCCCGCTCACCTTTTAATTGAAGAAATTTTAATTGACAGGGATTTTAACCACAATGTTTTTTTCGCCCTGCCGCTTGCCACTTCCAATTTTTCCAATTTTGAACTTGATTTAATTTCGCCGCCTTTCCTGCGTATCAAGCCCAAAATTGTTACCGCTGATATTTCCGCTGACACTGTCAACCTCGATGATTTAAATGAAACCGTCGCGCAGGTTTTAAGCAGCGGCTTTTTTAGTTTAATTTCTGAAAAAGTTGAAATTGCTTGCGGCGATATTTTGGAAGATGAAGAAACCATTGAAGACTTTGAACGCTACATTCTTGAAAAATGGCGCAAATTTAAAACTAATCCCGTTGTCAAGTGGTATCTGCACGACGAAGACGGCGAAATTGACAACCCCGACGATGAGGAATTTTTCCCCGTCGATACTGATTTTCTTAGAATTTACTGGACGTTTGACTGCCCTAACGACGCTGACGGCGCGGGCGGCAAAAATTATCATTACCGCTATCAGACAATTTTAAATCCTAAGGAAAATATTCAGCCCGCCGAAATTAATTATCTTTCAAGCGTTGGTAAAAATCTTTTACTTCATTCAAAATTAAATATCCCGACTACAGGCATTATTCGTGCTTTATATATTAAAAAATCTGAAATTAAAGTTTTGTGAGGCGATTTTATGAGAGGTATGCAACTTACTAAAAACGGCAGCGATATTTTGGCAAAGTGTTTGCTCGGTAAAGAATTGAAATTTTCAAGGTGCGCGCTGGGCAGCGGCGATTTTGATTATTCAACTGAAAAAGTTTTTGACTTAACCGAAATTAGAAATTTTGAAATGACGCTGCCTATTGAAAATATTGAAAAAGTTGGAGACGGCACCGTCCGAATTGTAGGGCATTCAACCAACAAAGAAGTTTTTTCCGGCTTTGAAGCCCGCGAATACGCCATTTTCGCAACCGACCCCGACACCGGCGCGGAAATTTTGTACAGTTATTGCAACGTCGGCGAGGAATATTCTTTCATCCCGAATAACAAAAGCCCAATCGTAAAGGATATTAAAATTTCTTTCGTTACAATCATTCGCGACGCCGAAAACGTAACCGCGAATCTGGATTTATCTTTTGCTTACACTTCAACCGAAATTTTCACTGACCATATCAACTCCGAAAACCCGCACCCAAATTTTGTACAAAAACTCGACGGCGTTATTTCTACCAATAAAATTTGGGCAACCGACAACGATTCTAACCTTCATCAAATTTCAATTAATAATCTGAAACAACTCCTGCGCGACGAACTTCCAAAAACTGAAAGTGAAACTGAAAAAGTTACACGGGCAAAGGCAGAATTAGGGCTTGACGCAAATTTACTTGTCATTGAAGATTTTACCGGCGAAAGTGTAACCGACAATTTCAAAATTAAAGTTACAAGCTCGGCTGAAAATGGAAATTTAATTGGCGTTGAAAGTATTGAAGGAATTAAAACCGGCGGCACTTACACCATTTCCGACGGCGTCAATCAGGAAAACGTTACAATCGCAGGCGTCCGCTACAATATCAGCGGCTATCATTGCAAACTTCAAAACAGATTAGATAATTCTTATAATTGGAATTGCACATTTTTATATAAGACAACCACCGGCGGCGCAGATAAAAAAGTTTTGACGTACGGGCCCGTTGAATTTGGCGGCGTTTCTGCAAATATTGAACGAACTTTAGAGTTGGAATTTTTGAAAGATGATATTACCGGCGACGGCTTTTTGGTTGACGGTTTTTTCACTTTAGCTTAAAAATGGCGTCTTTTTTTATACTGCTTAAGTGGGTCAAGAAGCACGAAAGCCTCATAACGGCAATAATCAACTTGATAACGGCGTTGATTCTGCTGTACAAGGCTCTCTAACGAAATTTAAGCACTAAGCGGGCGGTTCCAGACCGCCCCCGCCGTTTGGCGGCAAATTAAAATTAACATACCTTTGAAAAAAATGCAAGTACTGAAACATTCTGCTTTTATATTATCGGTCGTGGCGTTTGTGTTTGCAATATGCCGGTAAAAGGACAAAGATTCGGCGGCAAGCCGCTCGGTTGGCGAAAACCTGAAGGCGTCCGCGCTCAACATCAAGTTCGCGCTTATGATGACGAATGGCAAGTTATCAAAGACTTTGTAAAAATCCTGCGCTCAAAGGGCGCGGAAGAAACTAGAAAAATGTTAGACGCAATTAAATAGCGTCTTTTTTTATTGGAGGAAATTATGAGCTTTAATTTAGAATATAATTTTGGCAACGGCAAACAAGATTTATCCGTTTCCAACGGCGCGTTCAACAAATTAAATTCCTACGCGCGCGTTTTAAAAATTGAGCAAAACACCGTTACAATCGACACTGAAAACCTAATCGAAGGCGAGTTCGAAATAAAAGCCGGTGAAATTGCAATGATTCACGTTTCGGCCACCAATCGAACTACCGCTGATTTTCTCGGCAAATATTTAATCGCCAAAATTATTTTGGTTAGCAGCGGCGGCGTTGTCACTTTCGACAAAAATATTGAAGAATTTTTTAGCGGCGTCAATCTGGATTTTGAATATCTTCAGCTGATAACTTTTGCGCAATTAAGCTGTTTGAAATTGAAAAAGGACGGTATTTTAAGGCCGCAAGTTTACAATCCTTTCAATTATATTGGCGGGATTCTTTGTATTATGTGCTACGATGATTTTATTTTTGACGGGCAGATTAATTTGGTCGACTGCGGCATTCCCTATAGCAGAAAAAATAGCCTGCGACCTTTGACAACTCAAGAAACGGCGGCTAACGGTGAAAGTGACTTTGCCAAATTATCAGGGCAGGAAAATTTCATTACCGCCGAAAGATTTTTATTAAATTGCGGCGACGGCGCGGCTTTTATTATCGCCAAAAATTTTATCTGCAGTGATGAAAGTAGAATCGGCAACCCTTCAACGCACGGCGCGGCTTGCTGCAGAGGGCACAAAACAAGCGTAGGAATAAAACCAAGTAACATTACAAACATTGGCGGCAGTACGATTTTAATCGCCGCCGGTAACATTCAAAATTTCACTCCCAAAATTATTTCAAAGTACCGTCGCGCAGATTTACCTGAAGGGCGCGGCTTAGCCCGTTGCTACATTGCAAGTAATTCTGTTTTGCCGGTTGATGAAGGGTTATACAGTTTTGACGTTTTGTCGAACAAAAATAACGTCCGAAATTTGGGCGTTGAATATTTTGGGCGCGGAACTTTCGGCGATTTTGTAAACCCTACTCTGCCCTGCAACAACTACGCGAAAGTTACTTCCATTTCTCAAAACGGCTACAGATTAGGAATTTCAAATAAAACTTTGAACGGTTTAGCCGCCTTCAAAAAAGATTCGCTGATACTCGCGCAGGGCAAAACTTTTACTGTTGCAAGGATTTTATCAATCGACGACAATTCAATTATTATAGATAAAAGCGCGCCTGCAGATACTTTTCAGATAATTTCATTGCCGGAATTTCACAATTTGACGATTAACCAAAATTATAATCTTACAAGGAAATTTGAAAACGGAATTGGCGGCGTTTTGGCGGTGGCTGTCGCTGATACTTTCAACCTTGAAAACGGAAAATTGAATGTTGAAGGCAAAGGCGGCGCGGCTCCAATTTCAAGCGGCAATTCTCAAATGTTTAACAAGTTGCCAATCGGAGCGGGCGCGGGCTCGATTTTTATTTTGGCTAAAAAAATTATCCTCAATGAAAATTCAAGGATAGGAAGTTTGCACAGCGGCGCGGGCGAAGGCGGCAGGCTCGGCGGCAACAATTCTGACGGTACAAATCCAGGCGGCGGTTATAGCGGCGCGGAAGATGAAAATAACACCGGCAGCGGCGGCGGCTTTTTACACGGCGGCTCGTATGGCGGATTGGGCGGCAGCGGCTTTTCACGCGGCACACATTCATTTGACTTTGATTTTTCAAAAGTTGCCACCGACAATCACGAATTAGACGGCGCGCACATTTTTATTATTGCTGATAAAATTGAAAACTTTGCTTTGTCCGCAATTTCAACGGGCGGCAAGGGTGCGGCGGGCGCGCAAAATGGCGCGGCAGGATATGGCGGCGGCGGCAATTCAATTTCAAGCGGCGGCGACGCGGGCGGTTGTTTTATTTATGTGAATGGCGCTTAGGCGTCTTTTTTTTGTGCAAGATTAACCGAGTACAGCTGCTCCGCGCTTAAAGGAGGATTTTTTATGAGTTACGTTTTTCAACAAGACCCCACCGCCACTGTCAAAGTAAATGTTGCCACGAATGAAAACGGCAATATTAAAACAAGCGGGCAAACTGCGGCGGGCAACACCTCTATTTCTATTAAAGGAATTAAGAAAGACGCCACGCACGCGCAGACTTCCGCTGTCTTAACCGCGCTTATTGGTGGAATTGCGGACGGCACTTACGACCCCGCCACGATTGAAGGCACAATTAAATTTAAAACCGTTGAAAGTGAGTGATTCTGAATGGCTACGAATAACAAAATTAAAATCGTCAATAGCTTTGCTGACGATACAACACGCGATATTGAATTTTCCGGCTTTGATTCTGATTGCGCCGTTTTGAATGCCGCCACTTTGAAGGCTAGAATTGCCGCTGTTAATTCGGATACTTCGACTTTTGACGCTTTTTATCTTTCCGACGGCGGGCAAACTTTCACGGCTATTACCGGCGCAACCATTACCAAAATTACTGAAAATGAAATTAATCTTAATGTTGGTGAATAGGAGGTGTGAATGATGGCTATTTCAAGAACTTTAATTGTAAAAAGTACCGACACTTTCGGCAATGAGTACCAAAAATCTGTCACTCACGCTAACCCTGAAGCCACCAACACTCAAATTGACACTTTCGCGCGCGCCTTTGTTGGTCTTTCCAAAAATACTTACGCTGATACAATTCGCCGCGACGAAGAAAGTATCAATGAAGCTCTTGCAGAATAGGAGGTAATTTAAATGGCTGATAAAGTTACAACCAGTAAAACCTTAAAGCTCGTTGCAAAATTTGAAGATAACGACACCCGCACGCTCGATTTAGACAACCCGAAAGATAACCTTACCGCCGCGCAAATCAAGGCGTTTGAAACCGTCGCAAAGACTACGCAGGCGATTATTGGCGATAAGGGCGGCGCGAATTTCTACAAATTCACTGACGCAAAAACTATCGAAAAAGAAACTACGGTGCTTGATTTAAGATAATTAATTAGCCGCGCGGGGCGGCTGTGCTCGGTTAATCTTGCAAATTTTATTGGAGGTAAAAAAATGAATAAATATAAAAAAATTTTGGCTGAAGACGCCACGAAAAAAGAATTGGTAATGGAAATTTTAAAACTTTTGAACGGCGAAAGCTACTCTGATTCTAAGGAAATTTTGGATATTGCCGCCGCCTTTTTGAAGGAGCAGTGCTACTTAGACTTTGATTTGGCGCGGGATATTATTGAAGATTTGGGAGAAAGTTAATATGTTAAATATTTCAACAATGCACGCGGGCACTGACGAATTTCATTTTAAAAAATTTGCGCTTTTAAAGTCTAAAAACTGTTTTGATTTTACCTATGATACTTCGGTTGCAGGCTTTGACATTGGCGGTACCGAGCCTGAAAATACCTCGCGCAGGATTATTTTTCAGATTGACGATAAGCTTTATTATTTCGGCAACAGCGGCTTGACTGAATACGAACGGCGCGGCGAACTTGAAGATATTCTTGAATACGGCAACACCGTCGGCGAACTTTTGAGTTTAGAAAACGTCAATGAGTTTGCAGGTAAGAAAGTTTATCCTATTATAGCACTTGACGCGCCCGCTGATTCGCCCGTTTTCCCAAAAATTAAACTAAACGTCAAAGTTAATTCATACAATGACGTTTACACGAAATATATTTATTCGCCGGTTTATACTTTGCCCGGCAACGCCAAAATTTACGATATCAAAGAAAGTAAATTCACCAACGGCAACGGCACGGCAACCGTTCAATGTCAACTGGACGGCGCGGGCGATTGGCTTTATACCGTTGAGGCGGCGGGCAAAACTGCAAGTAAAATTCAATTCCGCACGCAATTTATTTTGTCGACGCTTGACGGCTCCGACTTTGCAAAGGTTAATTCTGTCAAAACTTTTTACACCACTGATAAAGACAAATTAAGCGGCTCCACTATGGAAATTATTTCACTGCCTCAAGATTATCCTGATGACCTGAAAACCTTTGCCGCGCTTATCAAACATTCTGAATTGGTTGACTGCGAAATTAAAGCTTACGTCAATGTGTCTCAGACCCTTTACAGAGAAAATGTGTTTCAGACCCCTAACGGGGAAACGCTTTATCTTTCGTTTAACGGCGTCGTTGACAAAAATATTTCCGCTGATTCTATCAGATTGTTTGACGGCGATAAACCCGTTACTGATTTTTATTTCGACACTGAAAATTCGTCCGTGTTGTTTCAGACCCCTAACGGGGAAATTTTTGCAAGTTATGAATGTGTTTTTGAAGAGTGGCAACCGTTTCAGTCCTCTGACGGGGATTCTTCAAAATTCGTTGGTATCAGTCCCCTTGCGGGGAAAATCGCCGCCGTTAAATTCGTTATTACGAGATTTAGCGGGGTTTCAGACGCTTTGCAGATTGGTACAGGCACGGGCAAACTTCAAACTTTCGCCCTGCCGCACCGCGCCAAAATTGAAACTTTAACTTGCTCCGCGCCTTTTAAATATGATGAAGAAGCGCAAATTTTAAAAGTGGTTGCGCCGGTCGATGAACCAATTTATATTTCGTACGAGTGGCAGGGGCAATTTCCGAAAATTTATTCGTACATTTGGGGCGCGGCTGTATCTTAGGAGGTGATTAAATGGGATTGGTTTATAAATCTGCCGTAAGCTACGCGCAGCAACAAAGTAAAATTCAATCTGAAGAAATTGACGCGGCTTTTAAAGAAATTAAACAGTCAATCAAGGATGAAACTAACAATCGAAGCACCGCAGATTTAAATTTACAGCAGGAACTTTCGGCGATTAGAGGCGTCGTTACTGAAGAAATTTCCGCGCGCACCGAATCTGAAACGTTAATAAAATCTGATATTTTGACTGAAAAAAATCAGCGTGAAAATGACGTTGCGAATTTACAAGCCGCAATTAATAACGAAAAAACGGCGCGCGAAAATACAGAATCAAGCCTGCGCGACGAATTTGAGGCGGCACTTGACGCGGAAAAAGTTGAACGTTCACAAGAAATTTCAGATATGCAAACTGCAATTTCGGTTGCGATGGGCAACGCTCAAAGGTTACAGGAAATTGAAAATGAAAATCTGCGACGCCAAATGGAAGCCGACGCCGCAAGTCAAGGTACAACACTTTCACAATTAAACGAAAGATTAACCACCGAAGAACAGACCCGCGCCGCTGAAGATACAAAGTTGACAAACGCAATAGCCGCCGAAACGTCAAACCGTCAAACCGCCGTAACCAATTTACAAAGTACTTTGACGACTTCAATTAATAATGAAAAAACTGCACGAGAAACCGCTGATACTACTTTACAAACCAACTTGACGAATGCAACGAATACTCTTGAAGGAAAAATAACAAGTGAAAAAACAGCGCGCGAGGCGGCGGATACTACTTTACAAAACAATTTCAATTCGGCTATCGCCACCGAAACTCAAAGCCGCACCAACGCGCTAAATTCGCTTGAAACTTCTTTGAAAAGCTACGTCGACAGTGAAATTGCGGGCGTTGAAGAAAATCTTAATGACTTTACCGCTCCTACTGCAACGGCGGCAGGCAAGCGCGGACTCGTACCCGCCCCCGCAAAGGGCGTTGAATTGAAAATTTTAACAAATATGGGCTGGCGCGCGCCTGATGACGCCACTTTGACAATTTCCGCCGTACCTTCACAAGTCGGCAGCTTGACTTATAACGGCAACGCTCAAACTCCTACTTGGATTAATTTTGACAACAAAAAACTTTCAATTTCCGGCGATACTTCAAAAATTGACGCGGGCGAATACACCGTAACTTTTACGCCGCTTGATTTATATTTGTGGGCTGATACTCTCGACCAACAACCTAAAACTGCAACGTGGAAAATTGAACCGTTGAAACTTGCAAAACCCGCCGCCGCCGTTACTGAATTTACTTTTAATAATTCGGCGCAAAGTTTGAACGTTTCCAATTTCGATTCTAATTATATTAGTCAAAATGGAAATGTTTCTGCAACAAATGCCGCGTCCTACAGCGCGGTTTTCAGCCTCAAAAATACTGTAAATACAACGTGGACGGATAATTCAACTTCAAACGTCACAATTAGTTGGAAGATTAACCCGTTGAAATTGACTAAACCTACCGCCGCCGTTACAACCTTCACTTTTAATAATTCGGCTCAAACTCTGCAGGTTGCTGATTTTAATTCTACTTATGAAAGTCAAACCGGAACAGTTTCTGCAACGAATGTAAATTCTTACAGCGCGGTTTATAAATTAAAAAATACAACCAATACGAAATGGGCGGATAATTCAACTTCAAACGTTACAATCAGTTGGACGATTAACCCGCTCCTGCTTGAAAAACCCTCTGCCGCCGTTACCGAATTTCAACACGACGGCAATACCAAAACCCTAAATATTTCAAATTTCAATTCAACCTACGAAAATCAGACCGGCACAATTTCGGCGGCGAATGTCGGCAATTATTCGGTTACTTTCAGTCTCAAAAACACTACTAATACAAAGTGGAATGACAATTCAACTTCAAACGTTACGATTAACTGGGAAATTAAACAATCTGTTTTGACTGAAGAACAATCAAGCGGCTTCGCGCAGATTGGCACGCTGACTTATAACGGCAATTCTCAAACTGTTTCAATTCAAAATTTCGATGAAAATTACCATGAATTGTCATCGACTACAAGCGCGGTTAATGCCGGTACTTATACTGTAAAAATTTCACCGAAAAGCGGCTGTACGTGGTCGGACGGGACAAATTCTGCAAAAAGTATCAGCTGGACGATTAAACCAATGACGCTTCAAAAACCCGTTGCCGCGTCAACTACTTTTGATTATGACGGCACCACCAAAACTCTTTCTGTTTCAAATTATAATTCTTCAAGAATGACGCAAAGCGGCGTTACAAGTGCAAGCGAGGCGGGCAGCTATCAAGTAACCTACACGCTAAATTCTACCACCAATTATATTTGGGCGGATAATTCGACCTCTGCCGTTGTCATTGAGTGGACGATTGGCGCAATGTCAATTCCTAAGCCTACCGCTGCTACTACAAGTTTCACTTACAGCGGCGCGGCGAAAACCCTTTCAATTCAAAACTACGACGAAAATTATATGTCGATGACCGGCACAATTTCTGAAACTGACGCGGGCGAATATTCGGTTACATTCAAATTGATTGATACGAGTCGCGCAGTTTGGGCGGATTCTTCGACTGCTGACGTTACAATTTCTTGGACAATTAACCGGAAAAAATTAACCGCCGCGCAGTCTACCTTTTCACAAAGCGGCACTTTGACTTATAACAAAGAAGTGCAAACCGTTACAATCAGCGGCTACAATTCCAAATTCCACTCCTTAAGCGGTGCGACCGAACAATGGGCTGCGGGCACTCATAAAGCCTATGTTTCGCCGCTCGATAATTATTGCTGGAATGACGGCACTACCGCCGCAAAAACCGTTACTTGGACGATTGAAATTTTGAAAATCCCGAAGCCCTACGCCACCGTTACGACTTTCACTTATAACAAAAACGGCAACACCCTTGACGTTCAAAATTACAATTCTGACTATATGCGGAATATAGGGGCGGCGTGGACGCGCACTAACGTCGGGCAATACACCAGCGAATTTATAATATCTGACGGCAAAATCAACCCGACAGACAATATTCACTGGGAAGATGATACAATCGACCACGTCATTATTAACTGGGAAATTGTGGCAAATGTACTTTCGGCGGAGCAGTCAACTTTTTCGGTCGACGGCGTTTTGACGTGGAACGGCTCAAGGCAAAATGTTTCAATTAACGGCTATGATTCAACTGTACATTCGCTCGGCGGCACTCATTATTCAACGGCGGCGGGCGAATTTGAAGCCACAATCGCGCCTCGTACCGGCAACGTTTTCAGCGACGGTTCAAGCGATGCAAAAGTTATTACGTGGAAAATTTTACCGCTGATTTTAGATATTCCAACTGCCGCCGAAACGGATTTTACTTTTGACAATACCACAAAAACTTTGTCGATAACCAATTACAACTCAAATTATATGACAAGGAGCGGCACTTATTCGGCAAGCGCGGCGGGCAATTATCAGGTTACTTTCACTTTGAAGGATTCGGCTAATTCTCAATGGGCTAACGGCAGCACCGAGCCCGTTGTTATCGATTGGTCGATTGGATTAACAAAGGTAACAATCCCGAGCCTTTCAACTTCAACTTTCACTTATGACGGCAATTCTAAGGAGCCCGTTTTCAATGATTTTGATTCGAGCCTTATGACGGCTTCGAGTGAAACTTCCGCAGTTAACGCGGGTAATTATGTTATAAAAGTTGCATTGAAAGACAAAACACGCTATTGCTGGACTGACAATTCCACCGACGATAAAACTTTTGCTTGGATTGTTAAAAGGAAAAACTTAACCGCCGCTCAAAGTACTTTTTCACAAAGCGGAACTTTAAATTACACCGGTTCAAGTCAAACTGTTACCATTTCAAATTATGACGCAAATTATCACAGTTTAGGCGGCGTGTATCTTTCGGTTAATGCAGGTACTTTCATTGCCAAAATTTCACCGCTCTCAAATTATGCTTGGAATGATTCAACTTTCGCCGAAAAGTCCGTAACGTGGACGATTAACCCGATTAAACTTGCTAAACCAACTGCAAGCGTCACTGATTTTACCTACGATAAGCAGGCGCACGCGCTCACTATTTCAAATTTCAATTCAACTTATATCACGGAAAGCGGTACAACCTCTGCAACGGCGGCGGGGTCTTATTCGGTTAAATATACTTTGAAAAATACCACCAACACAATTTGGGCGGACAATTCAACCGCTGACGTTACTATTAATTGGAAGATTAACGTTTTGAAACTTGAAAAACCCTCTGCCGCCGTCACTGAATTTCAACACGACGGCAATACCAAAACCCTAAATATTTCAAATTTCAATTCAACCTATATGAATCAGACGGGCACAGTTTCAGCTACGGACAGCGGCGAATATTCAGTTTCATATTCTTTAAAGTCGACAACAAACACCGTCTGGGCTGACAACTCGACGGCGGCGGTCGTTATTAATTGGAGCATCGGCGGCAGTTATATTGAAGTCCCTACAATTTCGCCGACAACTCAAATTTCGCAGGGCTTAACCAAAACTCATTCTGTTACTGTAAATAATTTTGACGCTGAAACTATGACGCAGAGTGGCACGGTTTCAACTTCAACCGGCAAGGCGGCAACTTACACCGTTACTTTCGCTTTAAAAGACAAAACAAATACTGCGTGGGCGGACGGCGGCACTGCAAATAAATCTTTAACTTGGAGCGTCACGAAAAAAACTTTGAGCGCGACTGAAAGTACTTTCACTCAAGATAAAACTGTTTCTTACGATGGCAATTCTCATTCGGTTACAGAGGCGGTTTCTTCGATTAAAGCGGCGTACATTGGCGAATATTACACCCTTTCAAGCGATACCGGCACGAACGGCACAATTACAACAACGATAACGCCTACCGCCGCCGCGCAATGGTCGGACGGCACTTCAACCGCAAAAACTGTTCAATGGCAAATTGAAAACGCCGCCCCTACTTTGACGCTGGCAAGTGAAACTGTAACTGTTAATTTTGCGTCAAACATTACAGACAGTAGAGAATATGTTACTTACACCACCAACAGCAGCGGCGCAATTTCCGTTTCTTCAAGCGATAATTTTGTTGTCGACGCGGTGGCAGAATCAAGAGACAACAGAATACGCCTTATGATAAAAGCAAACGGCACCGCCACAATTACCGTTTCTCAAGCGGCAGCGGGCGGCTACAGCGCGGTTACCAAATATATTACCGTCAAAGTTACAACCGCCGTTATATTTTTAAGTTGGAGCGAAATTCAATCTCTCTCTTCGAGCGGTAACCTTTTAAATTATATGAGAATCGGCGACATAGTTAGCTGGACGATTACAGGGACAATCAGCGGCACTGTCGGTATTCTTTCAATTAATAATAAATGTGTAGATTTCAGATTAATTGGTTACAATCACAATGCAAGCGTTGAAGGAGCTAACCGCGCTCATTTTATGTCTACTGAAGTTTTCACTGACAGCGATTATGGAAAAACCATTTCAGATGGCGCGGCTACCAACAGTTTTGTTTATTCGACTGCAACGAGTTCCGGCGACAACAAAAATTATTCTCTGTCAAGCCTGCGTACGCGCGGCACTGAATTTTATAACGCACTGCCGAGCTCCTTGCAAAATGTCATTGTGGCTTGTATGAAGAAAAGGGCTACCGGCTCTTACGGTAACGATAAAATTTGGATTCCTTCAATGTGTGAAATTTTCGGCACCGGCGATTCGGTTTATATTCAGCAATACGAATACTTTGCTAACGGCAATTCGGCAAGTATGAACAAAATTTATTGGCTCCGTGATTTTTCGGGCGATACTTTATCAAATCAAACTTATTACGTTGACGCGGATGGACGCAGCAATTCTCGCAGCAATTTTCTTTCAAACGACGCGCAGGGTATTTCTTACGGCTTCGTTCCTTGTTTTACTGTAGGAGGCTAAAAAATGTACAAAGTTTTTATTTTAGAAAGCGGCGAAAGTTTTTATGTTGACGCGCCGCGCTATGTGAAATTGGACGGCGATATTTGGCGGCGTTGCAATGAATTTGACGCCGAATGTTTAGCCGTTAATGGTCAAAGATTTTCCATCGCAGGTAAAAATTTAGTCGAAGACGCGCCGCAGGTTGTTATTATTTCGCCCGTTGACGCAGGGCAACAACTTAACCAAATCTTCTCTGACAACCTTGCAACCGCTCAAAATGTCGACGAAATTAAATCTGCGATTGAAGATATTACCGACGCCGTTTTAGATATTTATTTGAACGGCGTTTAATTTTTGATACGCGCCGCCGCCGAAAGGAGGTTTTTATTATGGCTGTTACCGTTAACATAACAAGTAAAAAACCTGACGGCAAAAAAATTACCAGGGCTTTAAATTATATTAATCCTGCGGTTACTGACGCCGCTATTACTGCTTTTATTTGCGCTTTTGCAAATCTTTCCGACAACGTTTTAAAGCACCTTGAAAAAGACGTAAAAACTGATTTGAATATTCCCGAAGATTAATTTGAACGCGGCGGCGCGTTCTTTTTTTTACTATTTTTGAAAGGAGATTCGACGTGGCTAATTCTTTATATATGATTAGTCAAAACGCGGCGGGGCAAACCGTCACCAAAACTATTTCAAATGTCAATCCTGCTGCCACTGACGCGCACCTTGCGCAGTTTGCCAAGGCTTTTGCCGCTCTTTCTGACGATACTTTAAAAAACGTTCAAAAAGGCGTTTCAAGTTCGCTTGCATTGCCTGACAGTATCGACGGCACCGACGACGCCGAAACTATCAACAGCTTTTTTTACGGCACTACCATTAACGCAATGGGCGGCAACGATACTATCGTTTTGCAGGGCGCAATTTCCAACCCTGTGAACACCGGCAGCGGCTCCAATACCGTTTCACTTTTCGGCGGCTCAAATAACAACACCATTACCTGCGCGGGCTCAAATGATTCCGTGTACCTCGCGCAGTCCAATAACAATTCGATTATCGCAAGCTCTTTAGGCTCTGCCGTTTATTTTTATTCAAAGTCGAAAAACAACTGCTTCATCGCAAATTCAAAGGCGGATACTGTTTATCTTGTACCGGACAACGCCAATTCTTATCTCAATTACGTTGAAAACTTTGACTTGTATAATGATATTATCGTTGTACCTGACGGCGCGTCCGTTACTGATTCTGTTTCAGGCGACTTGACTTACATTACCGCAGAAAAGGACGGCAACACCGCCAAAATTGCCCTGAAGAATGTTCAAAACGGCACGGCTTATCAAACCGCAATTAACGGCTTCCCAATTAATTTGAGGTACGGCGATATTGACAGAATCCACATTATCGGCAGAAATGAAACCGCCAAAAATATTTCAAACTCTCAAAGCAGTATCACGGTTTACGGTTCGCAGTGGGACGATACAATTTCAAACACCGGTAACAGCGTCGTTATTTTTGGCAGGCAAGGCAACAATTCAATCACAAACAGCGGTAACAACGTTATGATTGGCGTTGAAAAAGGCACTTCCACTATTCGCCTTCAAAATTCGGCGGCTTGTACCGTGTACGGCGGCGCGGGCGATAATATTATTTACGGCGACGGCGACGGGCACATTTTCCAAATTCCATCCGGCAGCAACAATACAATTTTTGGATTCACCGCCAATGATTCGCTCGTTGAAATGGGCGGCAATTATACTTTAGACGGTTATTTGGATACGCCCGCCACTCTTGCGCCCGTTACCATAACTTCAACTTCTGCCGCTGAAAGTATCAGAATCACCAATGAAAACGGCGTCAAGGTTTACAACAACGGCGAAGTTATGACGGTTGCAAGCGGCTCTTTCCCCGTTGCCGCGAATTTGGGCAGCGGCAATGACACTATCACTGTAAGCGCGGCTGTTCCGGGCTTTTCAATTCGCGCGGCGAGAGGTGAAGATGTTACCAGCATTGAAAGCGGCGCGGGCGGCAATACCTACGTTTATCACACCGGCGACGGCAAAGATTCAATCTACGGCTGGCACTATGCAGACGCTGATGACGCCGATATTTTAAAAATCATTACCGCCTATTCTTCTACTTCAATGTCTCCTGGCAGTAAAGATTTTAATATTAAAGTCGGCTCTTACTGGAGGACTTTTAAAGACGTTACCTGGAATAAAGCAATTAAAATTGACAACGCAGGCACGCCCGCCGTTTTGAGAGTTCCGCCCCTGATTGAAGGCTCATCAACAGCTGATACTATTTCAAATACAATAAGCGTCGCAGATAACCCTGTTGTTATCGACGGCGGCATTGGTAACGATTCAATTTCTAACACCGCAAACTATGTTTCAATCTGCGGCGGCGCGGGTAACGATTCAATTTCTAACACCGCAAACTATGTTTCAATCAGCGGCGGCTCGGGTAACGATTCAATTTCTAACACCGCAAACTATGTTTCAATCTGCGGCGGCTCGAGTAACGATACAATTTCTAACAGCGGCGATTATGTCACAATTTACGGCGGCTCGGGTAACGATTCAATTTCTAACAGCGGTCATCATATCGTTTACCAATTTGCAACCGGTGAATCCCAAAATACAATCACCGGCTTCAATTCGACTGATTCTATTCAAATTCTCGCTGAAGGTGCAACTGTTTCTTGCGGCGTTTCGGGCGGAAATCCCGCTGTCATAATAGCAAAAGATAGTTATACTGCCACTGCCGTTATTCTTGAAGGTTACACAGGCGATATCATCCTTGTTGACGCAGACGGCAATACCATTGAGGCGGGGTGATTTTTTTGGAAGAATTAATTGCAACCCTGCCAAAATTGGCGGAAATTGGCGGCTTAGGTTTAATTTCGATACTTTTAATTTGGAAAGGAGTTCCGGCTATGAATAAACTTTCTGAATCGAATATCCAACTTGCAAACGCCATCGGCAAATTAACTGACAGCGTAAATAACCGCCTTGAAATCGTTGAACACGACCTGCGCGACATTAAATCTTCATTGGAATTGATTTTAAGGAGATTAGATAACTATGAAAAAAGCAGAAATAACTGAAAAGACTTTCGACTTTGCCGCGCCGCTGTCTAAACGCGCTTCAACCAACAGAATCATCATTCATCACACGGGCGGCGCAGATATTGACGCTTATTCTGAACAAATTCACAAGTGGCACCTTGCCGCAGGTTACGCTGGTATCGGCTATCATTTCGTCATAAGAAAGAGCGGCGAAATTGAGCGCGGGCGTCCCGCTTGGGCGGTAGGCAGCCACGCTTACGGCGCAAACTTTGATTCGCTCGGCATTCATTTAAGCGGCGACTTCACCTACAATAAACCTACCAATTTTCAAATTGAATCCTGCGCGAATCTCATTGCAAATCTTTGCGCCGAGTATGCTATTCCTATTGACAGAAAACATATCATCGGACACCGTGAAACTATCGCCACTGATTGTCCCGGCAACTTTTTATTTAATATGCTTGACGTCATCGTTTGGAAGGCGTTATGGTACAGGTTTAACAACGCTGACGTTATCGACCAACCTAAAATTCAACTGAAAGCCCCTCGCGCAGGTATGCTTAGTGAACACTTTTCAGCCGCCGAATTTGACGGCAACAAAGTTTCTGAAAAACTGCTTCAACTTTTGGAACAATTAAGGTACAACTGCGGCGGCTATCCGCTGTACATTAAAAGCGGCAAAGATAACACTGCCGAAATTTATTGCCCCGACCAATTAACTTTAGGGCAATTCAAATGGTACATTGAACAGCTCCCTTTCAAAATAAAATACTTTTATGACTATGTGGAGGTGGCGGTATGACAGGACACATTGGGCTTTTCAGAGGTACGCGCGGCGATTTGGAATACCATTTCAACAAACAGGAACGCGCCGAACTTGGCGAAATACGAAAACAACGCGCAGAACTTTTAAACCCTATTCAACCAAAACTTAAACTCCTTGACGAGCAGGAACAGCAACTTTTTAAAAATGTTAGAAAGCGTGTTTACGGTGATTAAAAAATTTTTACTTTCGCTGATTTTCTTTTTTATTTTTTTAGTCAACGTTGCCGCCGCTCAAATAAAAATTACCGCGTTGGACGTCGAGCAGGGCGATTCTTTTTTAATTGAAACTGACACTGAAAATATTTTAATCGATACCGGCGATGTTGCCGCCCGCGATTATCTTTTAAATTATTTTTCAACTTCATATATCGACAAACTCATTTTGACCCACCCGCACGCCGACCATATCGCCAACGCGGCTAATCTTATCAAAAATAACCTTGTCGGCGCAGTCTATGACAACGGGCGCACCGTTGCCAATAAATATTATTTAAATTATTTGGCTCAACTCAAAAAAAAGAATATCCCGCGTTATACTTTGCGCGAAGGAGATATTTTTTTTCTGGATGACGGCGCGTACCTTGAAATTTTGAGTGCTAACCGCTATTCTAAAAATATGAATAACGATTCTGTTGTTTGTAAATTGGTTTACGGCAATTTCTCAATGCTTTTTACCGGCGATATTGAAGCTGAAACTGAAACTGAATTGTTTCAAAGCGGCTATAATCTGCAGTCGACAATTTTAAAAGCCGCTCATCACGGCTCCAAAACTTCAAACTCCCTCGACTTCATTACCGCCGTTAATCCTCAATACGTTTTAATTTCCGCCGCCTTTAATAATAAATTCGGACACCCGCACGCCGCCGCCCTCGACAATTTCATTTTGGCAGGCGTCAATAAAAATAATATTTTCTGCACCGCCTTCAACGGCTCTGTTACCATCACTACCGACGGCGAAACTTTCACAATAACGCCCGAGCGTCAAGTAAATTGGATTGACAATTATTTGGGTTACATTCTAACCATCACTGACATTACCGACGCTTATTAATTTAAAACAGCCCCGCGCAGGGGCTTATTTTTTTTTGCTTTTTTTGCATCCCCCCTTGTTGACGCGTTTTTTTTTTGTGCTATTATTTAACTGCCTGTTGCAGTCAACGGGGTAAACAATGTCTCTTATTGACTTATTCAACGCATTTCAGGTTCTCAATCTCGAACATCGCTTTTCGGCGAACGCGCGTAGCTTGTTCTTTTAGTGTTGCAATGAGATTGTTATGGTTATAGTAAAGTTATTCTAAAGTAGGCAATTTGTTTTATTTAGAAGAAAAGTTTTTTGGAAGTGGTAAAAGAATTTTGAAAGCAGAGAAAAGACGCCTTAATGGCGTATTTTTTATGTGAACGAAAATTGCTGTGCAAAATTTAATAGCGTTAAAGATATCATTTGAAATAAAATATATTCAAGAATGGAGATTCCACAGCTTGTAGGGATTAAGAATAAAAAAAAATTGCCGCCTCAAATTGGCGGCTTTTTTAATTACGGCAGGTCGGGCAAATTTTTTGCAACCGCCGAATTTTTTATAATTTCTTCAATGCGCTGGTCTAAAATTAATTCTTGTTTATGAACAGCGGCAGCCGTTGAAAATGCAACTTCGTCATCTTCCAAAAGTCCCTGCGCGTAAAATTGCCACGCTTGAATAGTCGTTTCAGTGGATTCTGCGCGAAGGCTTGCCAAATATTTTGCGCCGCTCGGAATTTCTACAGCGTTAAGTTCGGCTTGCCTGTCTCGTAGCAGTGGAATTATCACATTGTTAATTCTGTCAGCAATTCTTGAGCGTTGATTGTAACCCATAACGCCGCTTGACGTTCGCTGCATTACAATAAAATTATCCTGTTCAATCGCAAAAAGATAATTGTAGTGATCCACAATTTCGGCGGTCGCGTCAATGTAAGCATCAATATCTTTCTGCAAAATTGGCGTTACAGTTTCAAGATATTCTTTGTAGTTGTCAACGCTTGTAAGTTTCCACGAGTTATCGTCGAAGGCAAAATTTAAGCCGGGAAAATTCCACGTTTCGCCGAAAAGTTCAAAATCTTCACTGCCCATTTGCCAGCCGACGTTGCTGAAATTTTCCAGCGTAACTTTCAAAGTAAAAGGCGTTTGAGAGTTTTCTTCGATAATTTTTATATCTGCGGTTGCTTTATCGCCTTGATTTTCGATATTTTCAACGCCGGTAATTTTTGTACTGCGAATTAAACTTCTTTCAACCAAAAGTTCAAAGTCTATACCAAGTTGACGCCCTTTTAAAATTTCTTCAGGCAAAATCCAATTTCCGCTTGTGATTTTTGTATTTAAAACTTGAACTGCACCGGCGCAAACTTGCGGGCGAATCAACACATAAAAATTTTCAAATAGCAGGCGTTCACTCATTGAAAGTTGCTCGTCGTTTTTGAACATATCGCCGGTTAAATCGTCGTAGGCTTGCATTGTGATTGACATTAAATCCACGTGTTTATTAAAAGTTTCAAGGTCGCCGTTGGTTATCGATTCAGAAATTTTATCCATTGCGTAAACCGGAGTTTTTGTGCGGCTGATGAAGTTCCAAATTCCGTAGCTTACGCCGAATATCAGCAACAATAAAACTAAAAATCTTTCAAACTTAACGCGGCGTCTGCGCGCACGCCTTTTTTTATTCCAAGTCAAATCGTCCACTAAACCCTCTACCTTTGAAATTTTTTGTGATATTATAGCCAAAATGAAAAAACTTGTAAACGAGGTGAAAATTTTGAACTTGCCGCAATGTGAAATTAGTTATACGCCCGCAAATTTTGACAGTGAAATTTTATTGGTGGCGGGCGGCAGGCGTCCAAATGAAAATTTTTTTAAAGCCGTCGCGCAGGGCAGAAAAATTTTTGCTGTCGATAAGGGAATTGAAATTTGCCGCGCCTGTAATATTTTTCCTGAAATTTTAATTGGAGACTTTGACAGCGCAGAAAGTGCCGCGCTTGATTGGGCGATTGAAAATAAAATTCCAATTAAACGTCATCCTGTCGAAAAAGATTTTACTGATACGCAACTTGCCCTTGAACTTTTGGATAAAAACATTTCGGCGATTATTACGGGAATTTTCGGCGGCAGATTCGACCATTTATTCAGCAACGTTTTAACCTGCGCGAATTTCAAAAGTAAAATTTTTCTTGCAGATGAACAGGAAATTATTTTTTATGTCAAAGGCGGCGAAAGTGTCGAAGTAAAATTTTTTCAGCAACCGTATGCAGTTTCATTATTGCCAATAACTGAAACTTGTGCGGGCGTTACGACTGAAAATCTTCATTGGGAACTTTCCAACGCTAAGCTCAAACAAAATTTTCCAAATGCAATTAGCAACCGCGCTGAAAGTTCAGAAATAAAAATCAGCGTCGAAAGTGGCACGCTTGCAATTTATTTTTGTTTCAATGCTTGAATTTGTTTTTGAATCTGCGCGAATTTTTCAGAGGCAACGGCGGCAGAGCTTTTCGTCATTTCGTCAAGGACGCGCTGTAGTTTTGAAATTTTTTGCGCCGTGAATTTTTCAAGTAGCGGCGAATTTTCTTTTTTAGTAACGGTGGCGATTAACGCAGGATTTTTAACCGCGCTGATAATTTCGTAGATTATGCAGCCTACTTCAGCAAGTTCAATATCTGCAACGTACCAACTGTTATTTTTCAGCCACGCTTGAACTTTTTCAACGGCGTTCATTGGTTGCAGAATCAGTTGTCGCGCAGTTTTTAAAATTTCCGGCGAATTGCTCAAAATTTCCGCAATTAACGCGCCGCCCATTCCTGCAATGCAAATTGTATCGACTTCGCCCTCGCGCAGTACTTTTAAGCCGTCGCCCAATCTTACGTCAATAAAATCAGATAAACCGGCGGCGGCAATATTTTTTTTGGCGGCGTCAAGCGGACCGAAATTTTTATCAGTGGCAATGACGAATGACGCCCGCCCGCTTTTCACAAGTTCAATCGACAAATAGCCGTGATCCGCTCCAATGTCAGCAACGCGGCTGTTTTTTTCTACAAAATTTAAAATCGCTTTAATTCTTGAATCAATCATAATTTCACCAACTGAAAAAAGGCACGTTGCCGCGCCTTGAAAATTTGCAAAAAAAATGGCTCCCCGGACTGGACTCGAACCAGTGACTCCCTGATTAACAGTCAGGTGCTCTACCGACTGAGCTACCGAGGAACACTAACCGGCGAATACCTACTCTACCAAGCCGTCGCCGACTCAGTACCATTGGCGTGT